>NZ_SIJL01000011.1 GCF_004307015.1 Thermus thermamylovorans | reverse complement strand
CATGTGTCTGTCCAGGTTCAGAGGCGCGAGGGGCCCTGGGGCATGGGTCATAATGGGCCCATGGAAACCCTGGAGTGGATGAAGGCCAGGCTCCCCGAGTTCCTCAAGGACCTGGAGGCCTTCGTGCGCCGGGAGTCCCCCTCGGGGGACAAGGAAGGGCTGGAAGCGGCCGCCGCCTTTTTGGAAGAGGCCTTTGGCCCCTTGCGGGGCCGACTCTCCCGCAAGGACACCCCCCTGGGTCCCGTCCTCCTCCTGAAGCGGGACGGCCGGGGGGAGCCGGTCCTGGTCCTCTGCCACTACGACACCGTCCATCCCAAGGGGAGCTTTCCCGAGGCCTTCCGCCTGGCGCGGGACCGGGCGGTGGGCCCCGGGGTCTACGACATGAAGGGGGGGATCGTGGCCCTCCTCTACGCCCTGCGCCACGCGGAGGCCACGGGGCGGGAGCTCCCAGCCCTGGAGGTTCTCTTCACCCCCGACGAGGAGGTGGGATCCAAGGAGAGCCGGCCCCTCATCGAGGCCGCGGCCCGGAAGGCCCGGGCGGCCCTGGTCCTGGAGCCCCCCACCCCTGAGGGGGACCTGAAGGTGGCCCGCAAAGGGGTGGGCCTCTACCGGCTCAAGGCTCAGGGCAAGGCCGCCCACCAGGGGGTGGAGCCGGAAAGGGGGGTGAACGCTGTCCTGGAGCTTGCCCACCAGATCCTGCGGGTGGGGGCCCTGGAGGACCGGGAAAAGGGCACCACCCTGGGCCCGAACGTGCTGCGGGGGGGCACGGCGAGCAACGTGGTGGCGGAGGAGGCCTGGGTGGAGATCGACCTCCGGGCCTGGACCCGGGAGGAGGTGGGGCGGGTGGAGGAGGCCCTCAGGGCCCTAAAGCCAGTCCTCCCCGGGGCCCGGCTGGAGGTTTCCGGGGGGCTCAACCGCCCTACCATGGAGCCCACCCCGGAAAGCCTCGCCCTCTTTGAAAAGGCCAGGGCCATCGGCGAGGCTCTAGGCCTCTCCCTGCGCCCAGGCAGGGTGGGCGGGGGTTCCGACGGGAACTTCACCGCCGCCCTGGGCGTGCCCACCCTGGACGGCCTGGGGCTTTACGGGGGGGACGCCCACCAGCGGTCGGAGTACGTGGTGGTCTCGGAGATCCCCCGCCGCGCGGCCCTTCTGGCCGAGCTCCTCCACGCCCTATGAGCCTCTCCCCCTCCGCGGCCAAGGTGCAGCGGGCCCTGGAAGACCGGGGCTTCGGGCACCTCTCGGTGCTGGAGCTTCCCGCCTCCACCCGCACCGCCTTTGAGGCGGCCCGCGCGGTGGGGGCGGAGGTGGGACAGATCGTGAAGAGCTTGGTCTTCGTGGGGGAGGGAGGGGGCTACCTCTTCCTGGTGAGCGGGAAAAACCGCCTGGACCTGGCGAAGGCGGCGGCCTTGGCGGGGGAGCCCCTGCGCCGGGCCACCCCCGAGGAGGTGCGCACCCTGACCGGCTTCGCCATCGGTGGGGTGCCCCCTTTGGGCCACCCCACCCCCCTTCCCGCCTTCCTGGACCGGGACCTTATGGCCTACCCCAGGCTCTGGGCGGCGGCCGGCACCCCCAGGGCCCTGTTCGCCCTGAGCCCCGGGGAACTCCAGGCCCTCACGGGAGCCCGGGTGGTGGACCTCAAGGAGGCCTAGGATGTGGTTCTTCCGCAAGGACCCCCACGTGAAGCCCGAAGGGCCCCTGGCCTTCCGGGTGCGGGTGCGCACCAAGAGCGGGGAGGTGGTGGAGCTCAGGCTCTCCAAGAGCATGGAGATCAGCCCGGTGGAGGGGGGTTACTACGTGCGCAAGGACATCGTGGCCCCCAGGAGCCTGGACCGGGCCGTGCTGGAGATCTGGTTTGACTCCCGTTACCGCCCGGTACGCAAGAGCGTGGAGGGGGGAGAGCTCGTCCCCATCCGGGAGTGGAGCGGGTAAGATGGGTCCATGGAAAAGATCCTCCTCCTTCTTGGCCTTCTGGTTATGGCCTACAACGTCTTTCACGGCCTGAGGCTCCGGCGGGCCGTCCCGGGGGGGATCGTGGGGGAAAGGGGCGGGCAGCTCCTCTTCCTCATCGGCTTCTTCGCCCTGGCCTACCTCCTTGTCCTCCTCCTCACCTGGGGTGAGCCCAGCAGCCTCCCCCTCCTGCTCCTTTCCCTGATCCTCCTCCTGGGGGCGGTATTCGTGCAGCTGGTCCTGCGCCTCCTGGAGGCCATCGTGGCCGCCCTGTAGCCATGGTCTTCCGCCGCAACCCCCACCCTCCCGAGGCCGCCTGGAAGCCCACCCCCGAGGAGTGGCAGGTCTACGTCCTGTGCGACGGGCGGCGCACCGAGGAGGAGGTGGTGCGGGAAAGCGGCCTGGGGGAGGAGGCCTACGCCATCCTGGTCCGGCTTTTGCGGCGGGGGCTGATCCTGCCCGTGGAGGGGCCCGCGGAGCTCCGCCAGCGGCTGGCGGAGCTCCTGAAAGCCCGTCTCGGCCCCAGGGCCGACCCCTTCCTGGAGCGGCTGGAGGGCTGCGGAAGCCGGGAGAGGCTGGAGGAAGAGGCCCTGCGCATCGCCCTCCGGGTGAAGCTCACCCTGGACCGGCGGGCCGGGGAGGAGCTGGAGCGGGCGGTGCGGGCGCTTTTCCGCTAAGGCCACCCCCCTCGCCCCACGCGGACTTTGCCCGTGTGGGGGCCCCGCTGGAAGGGGGCCTAAGGGGGAAGGGAAGGGTTCCGCGGAAAGGCGTATGCAGAGGTCAGCGCGGGGGTGTCCAGGGCTCCCCCCGGAAGAAGCCGTAGACCAGCCGCCCTACCACCCCGCCCAGGAGCAGGAGGCCCAGGAGGTTGGGGAAGGCCATGAGGCCATTCAAAGTGTCGGAGACGGCCAGGAAAGCCTCGAGGCCCCCCAAAGGCCCTACGAAGGCCAAGACGGCGAAGGTGAGGCGGTAGGGCCAGCGGATCCCCTCCCCGAAGAGGAAGGCCGCGGCCTCCTCCCCGTAGAAGCCCCAGGAGACCATGGTCCCCAGGGCGAAGACCGCCACGGTGAGGGCCAGGACCGCCCCCCCCAAGGGGTGGGCTCCGAAGAGGGTGCCCGCGGCCTCCGCCGCCGTGCCCCCCTCCTGCCAGAGCCCCGAGGCGATGAAGGTGAGGGCGGTGAGGCTCGTCACCAGGAAGCTCACGAACATCTCCGTCACCCCCCAGAAGCCCTGGCGCACGGGATGGTCCACCTGGGCCTGGGCGTGGGCGATGGCCGCGGAGCCCAGGCCCGCCTCGTTGGCGAAGATGCCCCGGCCGAGCCCGGCGTTGATGGCGGCCAGGAGGCTGTACCCCGCCGCCCCCCCCAGGGCGGCCTCAGGGGTAAAGGCTGCCCGGAAAACCAGGGCCAGGGCCTGGGGGATCTGGCCCCCGTAGAGAACCAGAAGGGGTCCTAGAGCCGTCAGGAAGAGGAGGAGCTTAAGGGGCACCACCACCTGGGCGAAACGGGCCACCCGCACCACCCCTCCCCCCAGCACCGCCCCCACGAGGAGGGCCAGGAAGAGGCCCACCAGGGCCGGGGGCGCCCCCAAGGGGCCCAGGGCTCCCCCCACCGCCCCCGCCTGGGCGAGGTTGCCGATGCCAAAGGCGGCCACGGCGGCGAAGAGGGCGAAGAGGTAGGCCAGGAAGCGCAGCCGGGGCAGGCCGCGGGCCAGGTAGTGCATGGGGCCCCCGGAAACCGAGCCGTCGGCATAGCGGCGGCGGAAGTGGACCGCCAGGGTGGCCTCGGCGAACTTGGTGCCGGTGCCGAAGAAGTAGCCGAGCCACATCCAGAAGACCGCCCCCGGCCCCCCCACCAAAACCGCCGCCAGCATGCCCAGGAGGTGGCCGGTGCCGAGGGTGGCGGAAAGGGCCACCATGGTGGCCTGAAAGGGGGTGATCTGTCCGCCGAAGCCGTAGGCCCGCTCGCGGATGGCCCCGAAGGTCTCGCTGAAGGAGACCCGGAGCATCCTGAGGGGGGCGCTGAACCAGCGGATACAGAAGACCACCAGATAGGCGCCCACCAGGAGGAAGACCAGCTTCATGGGCAGGCCGTAGACGGTCCGGTTGAGATACTCGTTCAGGGTCAGGATATCCATAGGCCTAAACCTCCGGAACCACCTCCACCTTGTCCCCCCGCTTGAGGCGCAGCCGCCTCAGATCCTCCTCCAGAAGGCCCAGCCGCCCTTGGATGTGGGGCCTGGGGCGGACCTCCATGAGGGCCTCGGGCGGCCGCAAGCGCAGCCGGAACCCGTGGCGGATGGCCCGGGCCCAGGCGGCGTACAGGGCCTCGTCCACGTAGGCCACCCCGGATCCGGGGCCGTAGATGGGCAGGACCAGAAGGGCCACGGGGGCGAGCTGCACCTGGGGCACCGCCTCCAGGGCCCCTAGCTGGAGGAGGGTGTGGAGGATACGGGCCAGGCGCAGGGTCCCGGGAGACAGGAGGACCTCGGCGATGGGCTTCCCCTCTACCTGGGCCAGCACCCGGAGGGCCTCAGGGGTAAGCTCCGCCTCTCCCGCCCCCTTGGGCAGGCGCAGGACGTAGCCCCAGTCTGCGGGGAGGGCCAGGCCCTGCCAGGCGGCCTGGGCCTCGGCCAGGCGGGCGGGGACGGCGAGCCCCCCGAGGAGGGTGGTCTTGGGCGGCGAGGCCTCGGGCTCAAAGCGAAAGGGGGCCCGCCTAAGCCCCGCCAGGAGGTCCAGGGCCTCCTCCCCTTCCAGGGCCCTTTCCCCCGATCGCGCCCGGGCGTGGACCACCTGGCCGCCCTGCAGAAAGACCTCCCCCTCCAGGTAAGGGGGTTGGACGAGAAGCCGCCCCGTGCGTCCGGCGCTCATGAGGGCGCCCACCAGGGACGGCAGGGGGAACTCGGCGAGGTTGCCCTCCAGATAGCGCGGCGGCTCGCCCAGCATTCCCTCCCGTTTTACCACGGCCCATCCGGGGCGTCCAGGCGGGGTATGCTGGGGCATGGATCCCCACCACACCTTCCCTTCCCCTTTCCTCCGCCACCGGCTTCCCTTTTCGCGTGGGGGGCCGGGCCCCTTCCCGGGTGGCCTTCTTATTGATAACAGTAACTACTCGCGTTAAGATGGGACCATGGACCCGCTGGCCATCTCCCCGGGAACGGTCTTCCTCTACGCCCTCCTGACCGCCGTCGCCACCGGCCTGGGGGCCCTGCCCTTCCTCTTCACCCGCCGCATCCTGGGCCTGCACCTGGGCCTTTCCGGGGCCGCGGCCGCCGGGTTGATGCTCGCCGCCAGCTTCGGCCTCATCTACGAGGGGGTGGGTTACAGCCTGGGGCGCACCCTCTTAGGGGTGGTCCTGGGCCTCCTCTTCATCCAGCTCTCCCACCGCTACCTCCAGGGACGGGAGGTGAGCTTTGGGGCCCTGAACGGGCTGGACGCCCGCAAGGCCCTCATGGTGGTGGGGGTCATGACCCTGCACTCCTTCGCCGAGGGGGTGGGGGTAGGGGTGGCCTTCGGGGGCGGGGAGGCCTTGGGGGTCTTCATCACCCTGGCCATCGCGGTGCACAACATCCCCGAGGGGCTGGCCATCAGCCTGGTCCTAATCCCCCGGGGGGTGAGCGTTCTGGGAGCCGCCCTTTGGAGCGTCTTCTCTAGCCTGCCTCAGCCCCTTATGGCCGTACCCGCCTTTCTCTTCGTGGAGGCCTTCCAACCGGCCTTGCCGGTGGGCCTGGGCTTCGCCGCTGGAGCCATGATCTGGATGGTGGCGGCGGACATCCTGCCCGACGCCTTCAAGGAGGCCCGGGCGGAGTGGGTGGCCGCGGTGCTGACCCTGGCGGTGGCCCTCATGGTGGCCTTCCAGGTCCTCCTGGGGGGGTAGCCAGGCCCAGGGGAGCTCCCCCTCCACGTGGAGGCCCTCCAGGGAGGGCCGCACCCGGTAGGCCAGAAGCCTCACTCCGGCTGCCGCCGCCTCCCGGACCGCCCGGTAGAGGGCCCGGTCCTCCGGGTCCAGGGCGAAGGCCCGGGCCAAGGGGTGCTGGACCATCCACACCGCATAGGCCACGCCCCCGGCTCGGGCAAACCCCGAAAGAAGCCTCAGGTGCCGGGCCCCTCGAGGGGTAGGGGCATCGGGGAAAAGGGCCAGACCTCCCTCCACCCGGTTGCAGTTTTTGGCTTCCAAAAGGGCTTCCTTTCCCCCTATCCGGGCGGAGAAGTCCAGCCTCTCCCCTTTCAGGCGCACCTCTTTTCGCAAATCCTCGAGAGGGCCGAAAAACCCTTCCTTCAAAAGCAACTCCAGGAGACGGTTGGCCAAGGAGGCATCCACCCCCACCAACACGCCCCGGCTCTCCAAAAGAAGAAGCCGACCCACCGTTTTGGGGGTAGCCCTGGGGAGGTAGAAGCAAGGGGCCCCGGGGAGGAGAAGCTCCCCCATCCGCCCGGAGTTGGGGAGGTGCAAGGGCCCCACGTCCGCCTCCACCAGGAAGCGGTTTTTCCTCCTCAGGAAACGGCAGGGCTTTAGGGGGGGCAGGGGCAAGGCCAGCATGGGAAAAGCTGAGGCCCGGCGCAGGGGCCGGGCCCCTTGGCGGAGAGGGCGGGATTCGAACCCGCGGTACCGGTTATCCCGGTACAACACCTTAGCAGGGTGCCGCCTTCGACCACTCGGCCACCTCTCCAAGCCCTTTGGCGGAGGGTGAGGGATTCGAACCCCCGGTGGGCGCAAGGCCCACAGCGGTTTTCAAGACCGCCGCCTTCAACCGCTCGGCCAACCCTCCAAGGTATGGCCGCAAGACCCACTATGCGGCAAACCCCCTGGGTTGTCAATCGGACTGGGCTATAATCCCCTTGTGGAGCGAAGCCGGGACTTTATCCTCCAGGCCAGGAGGGACCTGGAACACGCCCGCTTTGCCTTGGAAAGGGGATTTTACGAATGGGCCGCCTTCTCCGCCCAACAGGCGGCGGAGAAAGCCGTGAAAGCTGTCTTTCAACACCTGGGGGGTGTGGCTTGGGGGCACTCGGTGCAGGGCCTTTTGGAGGGGCTTTCCCAGCGATACCCCGTGAACGAAGCCCTTCTAGACGGGGCCAGCGAGCTGGACAAGGCCTACATCCCCGCCCGCTACCCCGACGCCCTCCCCGCAGGGGCGCCCTTTGAGCGGTACCGGCGCCCCGAGGCCGAGCGGCTTTTGCGCCATGCGGAGGAGATCTATGCCTTCTGTCAGGGTCTTCTTCCCCCCCTGGACTAAAGAGGAAGTTCTGCGGCGACTGAAGAAGGGGCTAGCCTTGCTGGAGACAGAGGTTCCCCTTCGACGGGCCTACCTCTTCGGCTCCTGGGCCAAGGGCCGGGCGCTGCCGGGAAGCGACGTGGACCTCCTCCTCATCTACCAGGGCCCTGGCCGCGAGGACCTTCACCGCCTGGCGCGGAAAGCCTTTGGGGGCCTTCCCGTGGAGCTTCACGCCTACACGGAGGAGGAGGCGGAGGCCCTAAAACCCCTTTTGGAACGGATGCTGGCCCAAGCCATCCCCCTTTTGGGTCCTTAGGAGAGCCAGGCCGGGACAAACCACCCGCCCCCCGCGCCAGGGGCCACCCCTGTGCCCCTCTTATCCCGCCCACCCCGCCTTTCCCTTCCTGGTCCCCGCCGGGATGAACCTCCCCGCACCCTGCCCGATGAGGGGGGATAGGCGTGGGGAAGCCCCTTGCCCGACTGCAGGCCCCCTAGCCCAGCAAGGGGGCAAGCTCCTCCCTTAAGGCGGGCCGCCTAGGGTAGGCCAGGAGGAGGGCCAAGGCCGCCTCACGGGCCGCCTTGGGGTCCAGGCGGGCGAGGCGCTGGAGGAGGCCCGCCGCCTCCCGGTAGGCCCTGCGGGTGCCCTTCTCCGCCGCCCACCTGGCCGCCTCCCGGTAAAGCCTCCCCGCCTCCTCGGGAAGCCTTTCCTCCAGGGCCTCCGCCAGGGCGGGGTAGGCCTCGGGCGGGGCCTTCCTCAACAGGCGGTCTAGGGCCTTCCAGTCCTCCTCCAGGAGGTGGATGCGGGCGAGAAGGGCGGGGTCCCGCACCTGGCGCAGGAGGGCTTGGCGCTCCTCGGGAAAGGCCCGGCCCAGCCTGGCCTTGAGGGCCAGGTAGTCCTCCAGGTTGGGCCTCAGGGCAAAGCGGGCCCGGTGGTCCTCCGGGCTCCCCCGGTGGGCCACCAGGAGGTCCAGGAGGGGGAGGAGTCTGGGGTCTTTGCCAAACCACTCCCGGGCCTCCTCCGCGTACCTTNAGGGGGAGGAGTCTGGGGTCTTTGCCAAACCACTCCCGGGCCTCCTCCGCGTACCTTAAGGCCTCCTCCACCCGCCCCAGGGCGAGGAGCTGCCCCACCAGGAGGAGGTAGTCCTCCACCCCCTCGAGGCCCTCCCGCAACACCCCCAAGGCCTCCTCCACCCGCCCCAGGCGGAAGAGGAGCTCCGCCCGAAGCCCCTGCTTGAGCCCCAAAGGGTCCGCGCCGCCAAGAAGGCCCAGGGCCTCCTCGGGCTTCCCTAGGGCCGCCCGCAAAAAGGCCTCCCGCACCCCCTCCGAGGGGTGGCGCAAGTAAAGGGATAGAAGGAAAGGGAGCCTAGGGGAAAGCTCCAGGTAGCGCTCCAAAGCGGCCCGCAGGTAGGGCTCGGGGTCAAAGGGGGCCTCGGGGAGAACCCCCAAAAGGGCCTCCACCTCCTTCCGCCCCGCCCGGTCCAGGCGCAGGAGGAGCCTCCTGGCCTCTTCCTCCCCTTCCCCCAGGCGGAAGGCCTGGCGCAGGTCCTTCACCCCCTCCCCAAAGGCCCTATCCGGGGCCAGGGTTTCCGCCAAGTAAAGGCCCACCTCGGGAAGGAGGGCGAGCTTTTTCAGGAGGCCTTTGGCCTCCTCAGGGGTCAGGGCCTCAATCAGGGGCGCCAGGTCCGGGGCCTTTCCCTCCACGTGGGCGTAAAGCAGCGCCACCGCATGCTTGCAGGGAAAATCGGGATAGGGGCAGGTGCAGTGGCCCACAAGCCCGGGGCCCACCTCCACCCGGTAGGGCACCTCCGCCGAGCCCTGCACCACGCCCAAAACCCTCTCCCCCACCCGAAAGACCCTGAGCACCCGGCCCTCCCTGAAGTAGGCCAGGCCCCGGCGGAGGACCTCTTCCGGCACATGGGGGGCGAAGTCCTCCTCCCGTTCGGGGGGGAAGGCGGGCATGCTTCAAGTCTACGAAGGCGCCGCTTGGCCGGTGCTATCCTGGGGTTAGGCCCTATGAGATGACCCTCACCGCTACCCTTCGGGAAGCCGACCTGGTCCGACCCCTGCCCAAGGGGTACGTGCAGTGCCGGGCCTGCGCCCACTACTGCGCCATCGCGGAAGGAGGGGTGGGAAAATGCGGCGTCCGGCGTAACTTCGGTGAGAAGCTCTATCTGGTCACCTACGGCAAGGCCGCCGCGGTCCACCTGGACCCCGTGGAGAAGAAGCCCCTCTACCACTTCCACCCCGGGGAGGCCATCCTCTCCCTGGGCGCCGTGGGGTGCAACCTCTTCTGCGCCTTCTGCCAGAACTGGCCCATCTCCCAGTTCCGGGAGTTCAAGGTCACGCCGGAAGGCCAGTTGGACCGGCCCATCGGGGAGGACTGGCCCCCCGAGGCCATCGTGGAGAAGGCCGAGGCCCTGGGGGTAAGGCTTCTCGCCTACACCTACAACGAGCCCGCCGTCTGGATCGAGTACGCCCACGACACGGCCAAGCTGGCCAAGGAACGGGGCATGAAAAACGTCTTCGTCACCAGCGGCTTTGAGACGGAGGAGGCCTGGGAGTATATCCGGCCCTTTCTGGATGCCGCCAACGTGGATCTGAAGGGCTTCACCGAGGAGTTCTACCGGAAGATCTGCGGGGCCCGGCTCAAGCCAGTCCTGGAAAGCCTCGAGCACCTGGTGGCCCAAGGGGTCTGGGTGGAGGTGACCACCCTCCTCCTGGAGGGCCACAACGACGCTCCCGAGGAGATAAGGGCCATGGCCCGCTTCCTCAAGGGGCTTTCCCCGGAAATCCCCTGGCACCTCACCGCTGCCCACCCCGACTACCGCATGCGGGACCTGAGGCCCACCCGGCACAGCACCCTGGTGCGGGCCTACGAGATCGCCAAGGAGGAAGGGCTTAGGTTCGTGTATGTGGGGAACGTCCTGGACGAGGAAAGGAGTTCCACCCACTGCCCGGACTGTGGTCGGCTCCTCCTCCGCAGGCGGGGCTACCGGGTGGAAACCCGCTGGGCAACCCCGGGGGTCTGCCCGGGGTGCGGGCGGAGGATCCCTGGGGTATGGACCGGGTGAGGCCCCCGGCGGTGGCCGGGTACTTCTACCCAGGGGAAGGGGCACGCCTCCAGCGGGAGGTGGAAGGGCTCCTCCAGAGGGCCCAGGCCACCCCCGACCCCGGGGTACGGGGCCTCCTCTCCCCCCACGCGGGCTACCTCTACTCTGGCAAGGTGATGGCGGAGGGGTTCCGGGTGCTTTCCGCCTGGAGGGGGAGGGCGAGGAGGGTCTTTCTCCTCGGGCCGAGCCACTTCGTGCCCTTCCTGGGGGTGGCCTTCTACCCCTACCGGGCCTGGGCCACCCCTTTGGGGGAGGTGGCCGTGGACCGGGAAGGGGGAAGAAGGCTTCTGGAGAAGGATCCTCCCTTCCTGATCCATGAGGAGCCCTTCCGGGAGGAACATAGCCTCGAGGTCCTCCTCCCCTTCCTCCAGGTGGCCCTGCCCGGAACCCCCATCCTGCCCCTCCTCTTCGGGGAGGTGGATCCCCAAGAGGTGGCCGAGGCCCTCCAGGAGGAGCTGGGGGAGGAGGACCTGGTGGTGGTCTCCAGCGACCTCTCCCACTACCGCCCCGACCCCGTGGCCAGAGCCCGGGACCGGAAGACCCTGGAAAAGGCCCTGGCCCTGGACGTGGAGGGGGTGGCCCAAGGGGAAGCCTGCGGCCGCCTTCCCTGGGCCACCCTCACCGCTTTGGCCAGAAGCTTGGGTTGGAGGCCCGCGCTTCTGGCCTACGCCACCAGCGCCGAGGCTTCCGGGGACACAGGCCGCGTGGTGGGGTACGCCGCGGTGGTCTATGGCCAGGTCCAGCCGTAGGAAACCACCTGGCCCCCGCGGCCTTCCCCTCCTTTTCTCTCCCGGTGGCCGAGCTCCCAGGCTAAAGCCTGAGAAGGGGCCGGAACCAGGGGATGGAGAGGAGGACGAGGAGGAGGGCCAGGGCGAAGAGGAGCCGGGCCCAACGCCCCCCCTTGCGGGCCTGGGAAAGCCCCGCGTGGGCCAGGCCCAGGGCGATGAGCCCCCCCACCCAGTGCTCCGCCACGAAGTAGCGGGGCTCCCCCCCGGCCCGCATCACCTCGTCCAGGGCCAGGAGGGCCCCCTGGACCAGGGGGCTTGCGAAGGCCAGGACCACCCCCAGGACCACCTGCAGGGTGAGGGTGTGGGCGAAAAAGGCCCCGGGCCGGGACTCCGGGCGCAGGAGAGCCCATAGGCCGAAGGCCAGGACGAACCAGCGGAGCAGGTTGTGGAGGACCAGGAGAACCTCGTGCATCGGCCCAAGCCTACCCCAGCGGGCGGGGAAGACAGGAAACGGGCTCACCAAAGGGGGCCTACCCCTCCAGGAGGGCCAGGGCCTCCCGCAGGTCCCGCACCTCCAGGTGGGCGGGGTAGCGGGGGTCAGGGGGACGATGGCCCCGGTCCACCAGGACCGCCCGGATCCCCGCCAGGAGGGCCCCCCGCACGTCCCGCCCGGGGTTGTCCCCCACCATCACCGCCTCCTCGGGCCCCGCGCCGAAGGCGCAGAGGGCCATGCGGAAGAGCCTGGGATCCGGCTTGCCCAGGCCCACCTCCCCGGAAACCAAGGTGAGGGAAAAGGCTTCTCCCAGGCCCGCCCCGAAAAGCTTTTCCCGCTGCAGGTCGGGGACGCCGTTGGTGAGAAGGGCCAGGTCTGCCCCCCTAAGGCGCAGGGCCTCCAGGAACTCCGGCACCTCGGGGAAGAGGGGGTACCGGCGCCTTTCCGCGAAGAAGGCCTCCGCCAGCTCCCGCGCCCGCTCCGCCGGCCCCCCGACCTCCTGGAGGGCCTCCCGGAAGACCCGCTCCCGGAAGGGCCAGGCCCAGGCGGCCAGGGCCTCGAGGCCCGGGGTGCTGTACCGGGCCCAGAGGGCCTCCAGGGCCGAGTGGCCGATGGCCTCCGCCCAGGGGTGGAAGGGGGCTTCCCGGAAGAGGGCCTCGGCCCGGTGGCCCACCGCCCCAAAGAGGCCTTCCACCCCCACCGCCCTCCCCAGGCCTTCCAGGACGGCCTGGCTCACCCTGTGGTCCTGGAGGAGGGTGTCGTCCAGGTCCAAAAGCCAAAGCCTCAAGGCTCCTCCCGCACCAGGATGGGGTTCTCCCCCGGGTCGAAGAGGAGGAGGTGGTCCCCGGCCTCCCGGAAGGCCAGGCCGTACTTGGCCAGGCGGAGCTTCTCGTGGGCCAGGTGGTCCACCCGGAAAACCAGCCGCCCCTCCTCCCACCTGAGCCGGGCGAAGCCCTGCCCCTCGGGCCGGGGGCGGCCGGGTCCCCGCTCCAGCCC
This sequence comes from Thermus thermamylovorans, assembly GCF_004307015.1. Taxonomy (NCBI): domain Bacteria; kingdom Thermotogati; phylum Deinococcota; class Deinococci; order Thermales; family Thermaceae; genus Thermus; species Thermus thermamylovorans. Next base: position 75,365 of record NZ_SIJL01000011.1, on the reverse strand, counting down.
CCCCGGGCCCGGCCTTAGGAGGACCAGGGGACCCTCCAGGGGGGCGAGGAGGGCCTCCTTGGGGGAGAGCTCCTCCAGGGCCAGGCCCAGGGCCTGGTAGAAGCTCACCCCCTGGCCCAAGTCGGGCACGTAGACCACCACGCTCTCGCTCATAGGCTTCGCAAAAAGCGCCGGAGATCCCCCTCGTCCCTCACCACCTGGAGGAGGGCCAGGTCCTCGGGGGCGATCTCCCCGTGGGCCCGGAGGAGGGAAAACCAATAGGGGTCCACCGCCAGGGGCCGGCCCAGGCCCCGCCTGAGGTAGAGGAGGTTCCAGGCCAGCAGGAGCTCCGCCAGGGTGCCCACCCCTCCGGGCAGGGCCAGGTACCCCGCCCCCAGGTCCAAAAGCCTTCCGATGCGCTCGGGGAGGCTAGCGGCGGGTAGCTCCAGGTCCACGTAGGGGCTCGGACCTTTCCGCTCGGGGAAAAGGGCCGGGGCGGTCACCCCTACCACCATCCCTCCCCCGGCCTTCACCCCCTTGGCCAGGGCCTCCATGCCCCCCTGGTAGCCCCCGCAAGCCAGGCCAAACCCCTCCTCGGCCAGCACCTCCCCGTAGCGAACGAGCTGGGGGTAAAGGGGGCTTTCCGGGGAAACGCGCGAGGAAACGAAGACGGAAAGAAAACGCATCCCCACGCCTTAGCGGCAGCGCACCACCAGGACGGGAATGCTCACCCGGTGAAGCACCCCCTCGGTCACCGAGCCCAGGAGAAGCTTGTCCAGGCCCGTGCGCCCGTGGGTGCCCATGACCAGGAGGTCGAACCCCTTGGCCGCCTCCACGATGGTGGGCACGGGCACCCCCTCCTTGACCTCCCCTGTGGCCTCCACTCCCCTCTCCTGGGCCAGGGAGAGGGCCTTGGCGATGGCCTCCTCCCCGGCCTTCTTCAGGTCCTCCAGGAGTTCAAGGCCATAGGGCACGCTCTCGGGGGCGATCCAGATGGCCTGGGCCGGGTTCTCCAGCACGTAGAGGAAGTGGACCCTGGCGGAGAGGGCCCGGGCCAGCCCGAGGCCGTGCTCGAGGGCCTGGAAGCTGCAAGGGCTTCCGTCCGTGGGCATGAGGATGGCCTTGTACATAGCGCCTCCTTCGCCCCCCATCATACCGGAGCCTCCCGTAGACTCGGGTCATGTGGATCTACGGGAGGAACCCGGTCCTCGAGGCCCTCAAGGAGGGCCGGGCGCGGCGGGTCCTGGTGGCGCGAGGGGTGGAGGGCTGGCTCCTAAGGGAGCTCACCCGCCTAGGGGCCGAGTACACCCTGGTGCCCCGCATCGAGCTGGACGCCCTCCTCAAGACCACCCGCCACCAGGGTCTGGCGGCGGAGGTGGAGGAGGTCCGCCCCGCCTCCCTGGAGGAGGCCTTCCGCCTGGCCGAGGCGCGGAAGGAGATGCCCCTTTTGGTCTTCCTGGACGGGATCACCGACCCCAGGAACTACGGGGCCATGATAAGGAGCGCCCTGGCCCTGGGGGCCCACGGGGTGGTGGCGGAGGAGCGCAGGAGCGCCCCCCTCTCCCCCCTGGCCCTGAAGGCCAGCGCCGGGGCCGCCCTCAAGCTCCCCCTGGTGCGGGTGAAAAACCTTTCCCGGGCCCTGGGGGAGGTGAAGGGGCGGGGGCTTTGGGTCTACGGCCTGGACCCCCTCGGAGAGAAAACCCCCGGGGAGCTGGACTTCCGCCGCCCCCTGGCCCTGGTGGTGGGCTCGGAGGGGGAGGGGATGCGCCGGCTGGTGCGGGAGGCCTGCGACGAGCGCTTCCGCATCCCCATCCGGCCCGAGGCCGAGTCCCTGAACGCCTCCGTGGCCCTGGGGATCGCCCTTTACGCCGCTCGCCTGGGCCGGGGTGTAGGATAGAGGCGTGGACTGGGTCCGGCTCCTCTCCCGCCTCCTCCAGGCGGAAAGCCTCCCCGGGCAGGAGGGGGAGGCGGCAGGTCTCCTGCTGGAGGCCCTGAAGGGCCTGGGCCTTCCGGCGCGCCTGGACGAGGCGGGGAACGTGGAGGCCCTTCTGGGGGAGGAGGAGCCCGAGGTGGTCCTGGCCGGGCACCTGGACGTGGTGCCCGCCGGGGACCCGGGGCGCTGGCCCCACCCCCAGGGGGCGGTGGCCGGGGGGGCGGTCTGGGGCCGGGGGGCGGTGGACATGAAAGGCCCCCTGGTGGCCATGCTCCTGGCCCTGGAGGCCCTCGCCCAGAGGCCCTTGCGGGGGCGGGTGCGCTTCCTGGCCGCGGTGCAGGAGGAGGTGGGGGGATTGGGGAGCCGCCACGCCGCGGGAAGGCTTTCCCCTCTGGCCTTTATCCTGGGGGAGCCCTCGGGAAGGAGGCTCATGCGGGGCCACCGGGGCCGGGCGGAGGTCTGGGCGGACTTCGAGGGGGAGGAGGCCCACGCGGCCATCGCCGGACCGGAAAACCCCCTCTTCGACCTGGCGGAATACCTCCTGGCCCTGAGGGAACTCCCCGTGGGCCCGGGCCTCAAGCTCACCCCCACCCGGGTGGAGGCCTATCCCGGGGCCCGGAACCAGACCCCGGGGGTGGTGCGCCTCTACCTGGACGTGCGCTACGAGCCCGAGGCGGACCTGGAGGCCCTCCTGGAGAGGCTCAAGGCCCTGGGCCCTGCCTCGGTCTATGTCCCCGAGGAGGAAAGGGCCTCGGGAGAGGTGCGGATGGCGATCCCCGCCCTCTGGCCTCCCTACCGCCTGCTGCAGGACCACCCCCTCCTCCAGGCCGCCCAGAGGGCCCTCGGCCAGGGGGAGGCGGGGCTTTGGCCCTTCACCACCGACGCCCCCTACCTGGGGGCCAGGGCCCCGGTCCTGGGCTATGGCCCCGGGGACCCCGCCCTGGCCCACACCCCCAAGGAACACATCCCCCTGGCCGAGGTGGAGGCCGCGGCCCGGGACTACGCCCTTCTGGTGGAGGCCCTATGGAGCGCCGCACGCTAGGAGGAACCCCCTACCGCAAGCTCCTCACCGCCCCCAGGCCCGTGGCCGAGGGGATGAGGGCCAGGCTGGAGGCCGCGGGCATCCCCGTGCTCCTGGAGACCCCCTTCGCCGGCCTCCCCGAGGCCGCCTTAGGCACCTACATGGGGGACGTGAATCTGTGGGTGCCCGAGGCCCTTTTGGGGGAGGCGGAGGCCATTTTGGAGGAGGGGGTCCCATGAGGGTGGTGGGCCTGGACCTGGGGGGGACCAAGATCGCCGCCGGGGTCTTCGACGGGGAAAGGCTCCTTTCCCGGGTGGTCCTCCCCACCCCCAAGGAGGGGGGGGAGGGGGTGGTGGGGGCCCTGGCGGGGGCGGTGGCCCGGGCGGAGGCGGAGGCGGGGGTGCGGGGCGAGGCCATCGGCCTCGGCACCCCCGGTCCCCTGGACTTCCGGGAAGGGGTCATCCGCTTCACCCCCAACATCCCCGGCCTGGTGAACTTCCCCATCCGCCACCTTCTGGAAAGGACCACGGGGCGGCCTGTTTACCTGGAGAACGATGCCAACGCCGCCGCCCTGGCGGAGCACCACCTGGGGGCGGCCCGGGGGGAGGCAAGCTCCCTCTTCCTCACCGTGTCCACGGGGATCGGGGGGGGCGTGGTCCTGGGGGGGCGGGTGCTCCGGGGGGAACGGGGCCAGGGGGGGGAGCTCGGCCACCTCACCCTCCTCCCCGGGGGGCCGGTGTGCGGCTGCGGGCTGGAGGGGTGCCTCGAGGCCCTGGCCGCGGGGCGGGCCCTGGAGCGGGAGGCGGGCTACGCCTACGGCCGCCCCGTGGACACCAAGGCCCTCTTCCAGCTCTTCCGGGAAGGGGAGGCCAAGGCGGAGCGCATCCTCCTCCAGGGGGCCCGCTACGTGGGCCTCGGCCTCGCCAGCCTGGTGAAGGCCTTCGATCCCGGGGCGGTGGTGGTGGGCGGGGGCCTGGCCCTGAACGCCCCCCAGGCCTATTGGGAGGCCCTGGAGGAGGCCTACCGGCACTACCTGGCGGGCTGGGAGGCGCCTCCCCTGCGCCGGGCCCTTCTGGGGGGGGATGCGGGGCTGCTGGGGGCGGCCCTCGCCGCCTACCTGGAGGTGGGGGGTGGAGGCGGGTAAGGTCCTCCTCCTCCTGGGCCTGGGCCTGGCCCTCCTCGGCCTGCTGCTCCTCTACTTCCCCAAGCTCCTCTCCTGGTTCGGCCACCTGCCGGGGGACATCCGCATCGAGCGGGAGGGCCTCAGGGTCTACCTCCCCTTGGGCTCCGCCCTCCTCCTCTCCCTCCTCCTCACCCTGCTCCTCAACCTCTTCCTGCGCCGCTGAGCACCCCGTCGTGGCCCGTGCGGCAGCGGGGCCCCCTGGGGGGGGGCCTGAGGGCGCCCTTGCCCCCTTGGCCAGGCCCCCGTGCGGGCGAAGTCCGCGCGGGGCGGTATCAGCCCGCCCGGAGGTGGCTCAGGAACTCCTCCCGGGTCTTCTGGCTCTCCCGGAAGACCCCCAGCATGGCGCTGGTAACGGTGCGGGAGTGTTGCTTCTCCACCCCCCGCATCATCATGCACAGGTGGACCCCCTCCACCACCACCCCCACCCCTTGGGGCTCCAAGATCTCCTGGATGGCCTCGGCGACCTGCACCGCCAGGCGCTCCTGCACCTGGAGCCTTCTGGCGAACATGTCCACGATCCGAGCGAACTTGGAAAGCCCCAGGATCTTCCCGTCCGGGATGTAGCCCACGTGGACCTGGCCGAAGAAGGGCAGGAGGTGGTGCTCGCACAGGGAGTAGAACTCGATGCCCTTCACCACCACCATCTCGCTGCCCTCGGCCTGAAAGACCGCCCCGTTGACGATTTCCTGGAGGTCCTGGCGGTAGCCCCGGGTGAGGAAGGCCCAGGCCTTGGCCACCCGCTCCGGGGTTTTCACCAGGCCCTCCCGGGTGGGGTCCTCCCCGATCACCTCCAGCCACTCCGCCGCCAGGCGCTGGAGGCGCTCCAGGTCCATTTCGGTGGCAAAGGTGAGACCGGTTTCTTCCACTTCCACCATCTTGGGGTCCATGGTATTTCCCCTAAGGGAAGGGACATGTGTCCCCCCCCTCATTCCGGCCGCACCAGGCCCTCCGCCAGGAGGAAGGCCGCCTCCTCCTCGGGGAGGGGAAAACCCTGGGCCGCCCGCCGCAGGGCCTCCAAGGCCTCCTTGCGGCCCCGCTTGAGGCGGAGGTGCACCTCGCTAAAGGGGTTCAGGGCGTCCTGGCCCCGCAGGGTGAGGCGGTAGCGCCGGGGCAGGTCCGCCGGGAGGAGGCCCAGGCGGTAGCGGTCCGCCAGGGCGCGGTAGCGGGGGGCGTTTTCCGGGGGCTGTGCCGGGCGCACCACCCGGGCCGGGACCCCCAGGGCCAGCATCCCCCCGGGTACCTCCATCCCCGGAGGCACCACCGCCCCCGCCCCCACCACCGCCCCCTTGCCGATGCGGGCCCCGTTGAGGACTACCGCCCCCATGCCGATGAGGGCCCCCTCCTCCACCACTGCCCCGTGGACTACCGCCCGGTGGCCCACGGTGACCCCCGGCCCCAAGAGGCAGGGGAAGCCGGGGTCTGCGTGGAGAACGGCCCCGTCCTGTACGTTGCTCCCGGGGCCGATGACCACCCTTTCCAGATCCCCCCGCACCACAGCGGCAAACCAGACCGAGGCCCCCTCCCCCACCTCCACCTCCCCCACCAGGTAGGCCCCAGGGGCCAGAAAGGCCGTGGGGTGGACCCTGGGGGCCTTGTCCTCAAAGCGGTAAGCGGGCAAGGGCCACCTCCAGGAGACGGAGGTCTTCGGGGAAGGCCAGGAGGGCCCGGGCCTCCTCCAGGGCGAACCATCCCACCCCGGTCATGCCCCCCTCCAGCTCAGGCTCCCCCTCCCCCCGCATGAGAAACCAGTGCACCTCCCGCTCCACCCCCCTGGGGTTCACGTACCGGGTGGGGAAGAGGGGCAAGAGGACCTCCGCCCGCACCCCGGTTTCCTCCAGGACCTCCCGCACCGCCGCCCTCTCCAGGGCCTCCCCGGGCTCGGGGTGCCCCTTGGGGAAGACCCAGAAGCCCATGCGGTCCCGGAGGAGGAGCACCTCCCGCCTCCCGTTGAAGACCACCCCTCCCGCCCCTAGCTCCATCCGTACCTCCCCTTGAGGTACTCCAAGGTGGCCTCGTCCACCTCCGGCCCCCCCCCGTAGCGCTCCTCCAGGTTCTCCATGCCGATGAGGGCCAGGAAGGCCTCCTCCGTGGCCCGGTCGAAGACCCCGTGGGCCTCTCCCCCATAGAGGCCCTTTGCCTTGAGGACCCTCTGCAACCAGCGCACCTCCTCCGCCCTGAGGGGGCGCCTCTCCTGGGGGCGCTCGAAGAGGAGGCGGTGGAGGGCGAGGAGGCGGAAAAGCTCCTCCACGGGCTCGGGGTGGTCGTCGGCCCGCAGATCGATGTAGCGGTCCCAAAGCCCCCCGTACCCCTTTCCCTCCCCCACCACCAGGAGGGCGGCGGACTGCCGGCCCCTTTTGTCCCCCCCTGCGGCCTCCCCGGCCTTCAGGGCGCGGAGGAGCCTCTCCGGGAAGGGGGCTTCCGCCTCCCGCGAGAAGGCCTCCGCCATGGCCTCCACCACCTCAGGCCCCCTGAGGAGGTTCCCCTGGGCGGCGAAGCCTTCCCCCGCCAGCCCGCCCGCCCAGGGGAGGCAGTCCCGGCCGGTGAAGCTCAGGGCCTCCCCCCGGGCGCTCACCAGGCCGAACTGACGCCTCTCCAGCAGGGGGTCGGTGCGGCGGAAGGCCTCCAGGACCCCTTCCGGACTGGCCCCCTCGGCGAGGAGGGCCAGGCCCTGGGGGCCGAAGCAGGGGTTGGCGTAGGACTGGGTGGCGATGGCCCCCACCCCCGCCCGGGCGAAGGGCACCACCGCCCCCACCGCCAGGAACTTGCTGGCCACGGCCACGCCCAGGTCCCCGGTCCCGGGGTCCCGGGCCACCAGGGAGAAGGTGGTTACCGCCATGCCCTTATCCTAGAGGACCCCGCTGTGGCGCAGGCCAAGGCGGGGCCCTCAAGACTGCAGGAGGGCTTCGGCCTCGAGGCGGGAGAGCACCCTCTCCAGGCTCCCTCCCCGCCAGCGCTCCACGGCGTAGGCCGCCAGGGGAAAGCGTTCCCGGAGGCGGCGCAAAAGCCCCGCCGCGTCCTCGGGCTGGCTCCCCTGGAGGACCAGGAGGTAGCCTCCCTCCAGCTGGAAGGCCAGGTCCCCCCGGCGCAACTCCCCCGCAAGCCTTTCCGGGGGGACGGAGGCCGCCAGGTAGACCAGGACCAGGGGGCGCCGGAGGGCGAGCCCTTCCAGGGCCCCCGCCAGGCGCCAGAGGTCCTCCCGGCTGCCCACGCCCTCCAAGGCGGGGAGCAGGGGGGCTTCTTTGCCCGTGCCCAGGAAGAAGGCCGCCCCCAAGGCCAAAGCGCCCAGGGCCGCCCCCAGGGGGGTGTACCCCGGCACCTCCCTGCCCGTGAGGAAAAGGGCGCTTTCCAGGGCCAGTTGGAAGGCCAGCAGGCTCAGCCCCAGTACCAGGAAGAGCTGCACCCGGTAGGCCACCGGGAAGCGGGAATAGAGGCTTCCCACCCCCGCGAGGAGCAGGGCAGCCAGGAGGAAGCCCAGGCCCCGGTCCGCCGCGCCCAGGGGCTCAAAGAAGACGAGGGGCGCAAGCCCCAGGAGGAAGAGGCCCCACGGCAGGAGGAAAAGCCCGCGCATTCTCGCCCCCAGCCTACCATGCCCGCCCTTACCTTGGCCTTAGCATAGAGGGGATGGACCCCCTGTCCGAGCGCCTCCGACCTAGGACCCTGGACGAGGTCCTGGGCCAGCCCCACCTCACGGGGCCGGGGGGGCTCCTCAGGCGGATGCTGGAGGGGAAGCGGCTTTCCTCCATGGTCCTCTTCGGCCCCCCGGGCACGGGCAAGACCACCCTGGCCCGCCTCCTGGCCGAGGGGGTGGGCAGGCCCTTTCTCCGGCTTTCCGCGGTGGAGGCCGGGGTCAAGGAGGTGCGGCAGGCGGTGGAAAGGGCCCGGCGGGAAGGGGGCCTGGTCCTCTTCCTGGACGAGGTGCACCGCTTCAACAAGGCCCAGCAGGAGGCCCTCCTGCCCCACCTGGAGTCGGGCCTCCTCACCTTCATCGGAGCCACCGCGGAGAACCCTGCCTTCGGGCTCGTCCCCGCCCTGCGCTCCCGCTTGCGTCTCCTCCCGGTGCGGCCCCTCTCCGAGGAGGACCTCCTCTGCCTCCTGAAGCGGGCCCTGACGGACCCTCGGGGCCTCCCCGGCACCCCCTACGAGGAAGGGGCCCTCCGTCTCCTGGCCCAGGCCGCCGGGGGGGACGCCCGCTTCGCCCTCAACACCCTGGAGCTCGCCGCCGCCTTGGGGCGGGTGGAGGAGGGGAGCGTGAAGGAGGCCCTGGGTTCGGAGCGCTTCGCCATGGACCGGGAGGGGGACCGGTTCTACGACCTGGTCTCCGCCCTGCACAAGAGCCTGCGGGGAAGCCACGTGGATGCGGCCCTCTACTACCTGGCGAGGCTCCTGGAGGGCGGGGCCGACCCCCGCTATCTGGCCCGTCGCCTCCTCCGGGTGGCGGTGGAGGACGTGGGCCTCGCGGACCCCCTGGCCTTAAGGCTCGCGGTGGCCGCCCGGGAGGCCTACGAGGCCCTGGGGAGTCCCGAGGGGGAGCTTGCCCTGGTGGAGGCTGCGGTCTACCTGGCCCTGGCCCCCAAGTCCCACAGCCTCTACGCCGCCTGGCAGAGGGCGCAGGAGGCCGCGAGAGCCCACCCGGAGGCCCCCGTCCCCCTCCACCTGCGGAACGCCCCCACCGGCCTGGCCAAGGCTCTGGGCCACGGGAGGGGCTACGCCTACTACCACGAGGACAAGGAGGGGAGCTTCGCCCAGGCCTACCTTCCGGAGGGTCTGGAGGGTCTCCGCCTCTTCGAGGCCACGGGGGAGGGCTGGGAGGAGAGGGTGCGGGAGCGGCTCAGGGCCCTCAGGGAGCGCTTCCGGCAGCCTAGCCCTTGAGCCCTTCCTCGAAGGTGGCCACCACCCGCCTCTCGAAGAGCAGGTAGAGGAGGGCGATGGGCAGCACGGAGAAGAGGGCGGCGGCGGAAAGCAGGCCCCAGTCCGTGGGGTACTTGCGCTGCAGGTCCGTGAGCCAGGTCTGCAGGGTCCAGAAGCGGGGGTCCGAGACCACCACCCGGGGGTAGAGGACCAGGTTCCAGTGGGCGGCGAAGGCCAGGACGCCCGCGGCCACCAGGGTGGGCCGCACCAGGGGGAAGAGGATGCGGAAGAGGAGGACCCGATGGCCAGCCCCGTCCAACTTGGCCGCCTCCAGGAGCTCCTCGGGCACAGCCCGCATGGCCCCGTAGACCAAATAGACGATGAAGGGGCTGGAGGCGAAGGGGAGGACCAGGGCGAGGAGGGTGTCCAGGAGGGAAAGCCCCTTGAGGATCCCGTAGAGGGGCACCAGGAGGAGCTCGGCGGGCACGGCCATGAGCACCAGGTAAAAAGGGAGAAGCCCCAACCCCGCCCGCAGGGCGTAGGCCGCCAGGAGGGCGGTGAGGAGCTGGAGGAGGGCTACCCCTCCGGAAAGCCCCAAGGAGAAGAGGAGCCGCTCCCAAAACCCCTCCTTGGCGAGGGCCTGGGTGCTTTCCAGGCTGAAGCCCACCCGGGAAAAGAGCTCTCCGGAATACACCGCCTCCTTGGGCATGAAGGCGGCGTAGGCCATCCAGAGGAAGGGGAGGAGGACGAAGAGGAGGACCAGGAAGACGAAGAGATGCCGCAAGGCCCGAACCACGGCCCCACTATACGGGAAGACCCCCCAGGGGTGGATTTCCCGGCAGGTGGGCTCGTGCCCTAGGGTCCTCCTGCCCCCAAGGAGGCGGGCCCGCCCCCCTCGCGGGGCCCCCTACGCGGGCCGCTTCCGCGTGGGGGTCCCGGCCAACGGCTCCTGCACGGCCTCAGGTTTGGGGAGAGGCGAAGAGCGCGGCGGAGAGGGGTTTCACTCGCCCCTAAGGGCCCGCTCCGCGGCCAGCTGCGCTTGCCGCGCCAGGTCGGCAGCGTGGGCCAGGATGCGGGCCGCCTCCTGGGGGCTGTGGAAGCCCTTGCTGTTTTCGGCATCGATGAAGTCCCAGCGGAACTGGGCCCGGCGGTGAAGCCTGCGGGCCTCCTCCAGGGCCTCGTCGGACACCCCGGCCTCGATGGCCTCCTGGATGGTGAGGATGGCCGCCTCCAGGGCTCCTTCCGCCAGGGTAAGGAGCTCGTGGGTGCGGTCCTGGATGGTCTTCACCCGTTGCAAAAGCTCCGCCTCGGGCACCCGGTGGCAGGTCTGGCAGCTTTGGGCGATGCTGGTAAGGGGGCTGCGGATCCAGTGGTCGGAGATCTTCATGCCCCCCACACGGATGTAGGGCATGTGGCAGTCGGCGCAGGCCACCCCGGCCTGGTAGTGCACGCTGGTCACGTAGAGCTCGTACTCGGGGTGCTGGTGCTTGATCATAGGGGCCCCGGTGATGGCGTGGGTCCAGTCCTTGAAGCCGTAGGCGTCGTAGTGCGCTTCGATGGCCTCCACGCTGAGCCCCCGGGACCAGGGGAAGGTCACGGTTCGGCCCTCGCCCAGGAAGTAGTACTCCACGTGGCACTGGGCGCATACCAGGCTACGCATCTCCTGCCTCGAGGCCTGCCGCCAGTCCTGGCCCAAGGCGGCCAGGGCGTTTTCCAGGGCGGGCCGGGTGATGCGCAGGGCCATGGTCTTAGGGTCGTGGCAGTCGGCGCAGGTCACCCCGGGGTGCCCCGCCGCTTGGAGGCGCTCGCGGAACTCGTTGTAGGGGGTGCGGTTCAGCTGATCCCAGCCCATCTCCGCCACCAGCTGCACGAAAAGCCCTGTATGGCAGTTGAGGCAGGCCCCAGGCTGGTTGAACTCCGTACTCCTCCTGGTATGGAAGGCGTCGTACCCCGACCAGTAGTGCCCCCGGTCCTCCTTGTAGTCTACGGAAAAGGGCATACCCGCCCAGGCCAGGCGGCGGAAGGGCTTGGCTTCCAGCTTGTCGTAGCGGGTGCTGCCCCCGTAGGCGGTGCGGCCGTAGTCCTCCCGGGTGCGCAGGAAGCGGTCGTAGTGCAGAGGGAAGTTCCGGCCCCAGACGGCAGGGTCCACCTCCAGCGCCCCGATCTCCACCAGGCGCAGGGGGTACTGCTCGGCCTCCGCCTGGCGCTGGACGATGGTGGTGAGGAGGTAACCCACCCCCGCCCCCAGGACCAGGAAGACCGCCAGGATACCCAGAATCCTAATCCAACCCGTTCCCCTCATACTCCACCTCACTTCAGGCCCCGATGCCCCACGTTCCCGTGGCAGGCAGTGCAGTTCCAGTCCTCCGGCCCGTGGACCCCAGGCCGGAGGAGCATCTGCGCCACCACCGGCCGGTGGCAGGCCACGCAGTTTTCCAGGGCGATAGCCTTGTTGCGGGGGGTGATGACGATGGGTTCGGGGAAGTCCCCCGTGGTGAAGGCTAGGCTGTGCTGAAAGCCGCTCAGGGCCTTGGTGGTCCACTTGCCCAGGAAGGTGTGGGGCATATGGCAGTCGTTACAACTCGCCCAGCTGCGATGGCTGGAGTGCCGCCAGGACTCGTACTGGTCCCGCATGATGTGGCAGTTGGCGCAGGCCTCGGGGCGGTCGCTGAAGTAGGACCATCCCTGCCCCTGGTAAAACGCAAAGCCGCCAAGCCCTAACAGGAACCCCAATCCCGCCAGCCAGAGCACCCCTCCCTGTAGCGCCTGCATACAACCCCCAGAGCAGCATACCCTAGCGCGTTAAGGAGTCAAGGGTTTTTTGTCCCGACCATCACAAAGTCCCCTCTCGTCCCCAAGATGACTTAAGATGCCCCCATGGGACCCCTTTCCGGCCTCAAGGTCCTGGACCTCTCCCGGGTTCTGGCGGGGCCCCTGTGCACCCTGATCCTGGCCGACCTGGGGGCGGAGGTGGTCAAGGTGGAGCCTCCCTGGGGGGACGAGACCCGGGGCTGGGGACCCCCCTTTGCGAAGGGAGAAAGCGCCTACTTCCTTGCCGTCAACCGGGGCAAGAGGAGCATCGCCTTGGACCTCAAGACCCTCGAGGGTCAAGGGGCGGTGCGGAAGCTCGCCCAAAGGGCCGATGTGCTGGTGGAGAACTTCAAAACCGGAGACCTCAAGCGCTACCGCCTGGACTACGAAAGCCTGCGGGAGCTTAACCCCCGCCTGGTCTACCTCTCCCTCACCGGCTTCGGCCACACGGGCCCGAGGGCCCAGGAACCGGGGTACGACGCCGCCTTGCAGGGCTACACCGGCATCATGTCCGTGACCGGGGAGCCGGAAGGCCCGCCCATGAAGGTGGGGGTGGCCTGGATCGACGTGATGACGGGGATGATGGGGGCGGTGGCGGTGCTCGCCGCCCTTTGGGAACGGGAAAGAAGCGGCCTGGGCCAGCACATCGACCTCTCCCTCTTCGACGTGGGCCTCTTCGCCCTGGCCAACCTGGGGGAAAGCTACCTCCTCACGGGGAAGCCCCCGGGGCGCCTGGGCAACGCCCACGCCCAGATCGTGCCCTACGGGGTCTTTCCCGCGGCGGACGGCTGGCTCGTCCTGGCCGTGGGGAACGACGAGCAGTTCGGCAGGCTCTGCCAGGTGCTGGGGCTTGCCGAGCTGCAGGAGCGCTTCCCGCAAAACGCAAAGCGGGTGGAGAACCGGGAAGAGGTGGTGGAAGCGGTTTCTGCGGTCCTGAAGGCCCGCCCCCGGGCCTACTGGCTGGACAGGCTCAAGGAAGCGGGGGTGCCCGCCGCCCCCGTGAACAACCTGGCCGAGGCCTTCCAAGACCCCCAGGCGGAGGCCCGGGGGGCGGTCTGGACCCTGCGCCATCCCCTCCTGGGGCCTATGCCCACCCTGGCGAGCCCCTTGCGCTTCCTCTCCCGCACCCCCGCCGCTCCCACCCTGCCCCCGCCCCTTTTGGGGGAACACTCGGAGGCGGTGCTCCGGGAGGCCGGGTTCACCCCGGAGGAGGTGCAGGCCCTTGTGGAAAAGGGCACGGTCCGCACGGTCAGGGGGAGAGGGGACCTGGGAAAAGCGCCCTCTTGAAGGCCCTCTCCGCCGGGCCGCGTCCCGCCAGGCCCCTGTGGATAACCCTGTGGAAAACGCCCCCGGTTGCCCAGCGGCGCCCGACCCGTGGCCCTTAGGGCTGCTTCCTTCCGGACCTGACCCGGTTCGCGCCCGGACCGCCGCGCTGGACCGGGGGCTTGAGTAGTATAGCACCCATGGAAGCCCTGAGGCTAGAGGGCATCGGCAAGCGCTATGGCCGCAAGCCGGTGCTGGAGGGGGTGAGCTTCTCCGTGGCCCCGGGGGAGGTCTACGCCTTGGCGGGGCCCAACGGCTCGGGCAAGACCACCCTCATCCGCCTGGTCACCGGCCTGGCTTTTCCCACGCAGGGAAGGGCCCTCCTCCTGGGGGAGGACGTGCACAAAAACCCCGCCGCCCGGCGCCACCTGGGGGCGGTGGTGGAGGCTCCAGCCGCCTTCTACCCCTACCTTACCGGGCGGGAGAACCTTAGGATGCAGGCCTATCTGGCAGGGGTCAAAGAGGCCGTCTCCCTGGGCAGGCGGCCGGGGGAGGACCATCTGACCGGGGTCCTGGCCCGGCTGAGGCTCCTCTCGGTAGCCGACCGGAAGGTGGGGAGCTACTCCCTGGGCCAGCGCCAGCGCCTGGGCCTGGCGGCGGCCCTCTTGCACCGCCCCAAGGTCCTGGTCCTGGACGAGCCTACCTCAGGCCTCGACCCCGAGGGGGTGGAGTTGGTTCATGGCCTCCTGCAGGAGCTGGCCCGGGAAGGGGTGGCCGTTCTGCTCTCCACCCATCACCTGCAGGAGGTGAGCCGTTACGCCCACAAGGTGGGCATCCTGGGAGGGGGTAGGCTTCTGGACGAGGTGGTCCTCCCCAGGGGGGAGGCCTACCGCCTCGAGGCCCAGCCCCTGGAAGGGGCCCTGGCCCTCCTCAAGACCCTGCCCCAGGTGGTCTCGGCCCGCCTGCAGGGCGGGGCCATCCTCTTTGAGGGAAACCCGGAGGCGGCCCTACGGGCCCTTCTGGGGGCAGGGTACCGGGTGCGGGCCCTCTACCCCCACCGCTTTGACCTCATGAGCTACTACCAGGAGCGGGTGCGGCATGCTTAGGCTCCTCCTCTTTGAACTCTACAAGCTCTTCCGGCTTCGCTCGGTGGCCTTGGGCCTCCTCTTCGCCTTCCTCCTCCCCTTCCTCTGGGCCCTGGCCCCCGGGCTCAAGGAGGTCTACGGCCTGGTGCTGGCCTCGGGCTGGCAGGTGGTTTCCCTAAGCCTCCTGGCCGGGATGGAGTTCCTCTTCCCCTTCTTGGTGGTCATGGCCGCCAGCGAGTCCTTGGGGAGCGAGGTGGCCCAAGGCACCCTGAAGGGCCTCCTCCTCCGCCCTCTGCCCCGGGCGGCCCTGTTTTTCGCCAAGCTCCTGGCGGCCCTGGTCTACCCCTTCGTCCTCCTTTTGGCAAGCTTCTTGGGCGGCCTCCTGGCTGGGCTTCCCCATGGGCTCGGCCCCTTCTTCGGGGGGACGGGCCTGGGGGCGGGGGGCTTCGCCGGAACAGGGCTTCTCCAGCCGGGAGCGGCCCTGGCCGAGCTCCTTAGGGCTTACCTTCTGGCGGGGGCGGTGCTTCTGCCCCTCGCCTCCTTGGCCCTCCTCTACGGCGCCGTCTTCCTTGCCACCACCGCTAGCGCCCTGGCGGCGGTGGCCACTCTCCTCCTCATGCGTCTCCTGGTGGCCTTCCCCGCCCTAACCCCCTTCCTCCTCACCACCTACCTGGACCTCCACCTGCGGCCGGAAGCCGCAGGCTTGGGGCTTTCCCTCCTCCTCATCTACACCCTGGGCTTCGCCCTCCTGGCGGCCCTCGTCTTTGAGCGCAAGGACCTCTAGGCGAAAGGATAAGGCTCGGGAAGCCCCACGAAACGCCCCCCCTGCACCAGGGGTTCGCCGTCCAAAAGGAGCGCTCCCTCCTCCAGGGAGAGGACCAGGTCCCAGTGCAGGGCGCTCTCGTTCCTACCCCCCGTCTCCGGGTAGCTTCGGCCCAGGGCCAGGTGTACCGTGCCCCCCATTTTCTCGTCCAGGAGGACCAGGCCTGTGGGCTGTTGGAGGCCGTAGTTGGTCCCGATGCCCACCTCCCCGAGCCGCCGGGCCCCGGGGTCGGTGGCGAGGGCCGCGAGGAGGTAGCCCTCTCCCACCTCCGCCCGGGCCTCCACCACCTCGCCCCCCCGGAAGCGGAGGTAAACCCCCTCCACCCGCCTCCCTCCTACGAAGGCGGGGAGGTTGAAGCGCACCTCCCCCTCGGCGCTTTCCTCCAAGGGGCCGGTGAAGACCTCCCCCGAGGGCATGTTCCTCCGCCCATCGGAGTTGATCCAGATCCTTCCCGCCACGGAAAGCCGGAGGTCCGTGCCCGGGGCCAGAAGGCGGAGCTCTTTCCCCTGGGCCAGCCTGGCGATAAGGGCCTCCTGGAAGCGGGCCAGGGCCTGCCAGGCCCCCACGGGATCAGGGCGGTCCAGGAAGAAGGCCCGCTCCAGGTGGGCCCGAAACGCCTCCGTGTCCATCCCCGCTCCCACCGCGTAGCCCACCGTGGGGTAGAGGGTGAGGGCCCAGCGCTTCTTGAGGCGAAGCTCGGCCAAGGGCCGCCAGGCCCGCCGGTGCCTGAGGGTGAGCTCCGGGTCCAAGGAGGCGGCCTCCAGGGGGTTCTCCGCGGAGAGGACTCGGAGGAACTTATCGGCCTTCTGGTAAAGGGCCACCTCAGCCTCCGGGATCTCCTCCAGCCAGCGCCCGGCAAAGCGCAGGAAGTCCCGTGCTTCCCCGGGGTAGCTAAGGCGGAAAAGGGGATAGGCCCCCCGTTGCAGGAGGGTGCGCTTTAGGTGAGGTAAAAGGGGTAGGGCCGGGGTCTCCGCCTCTACCAAGACGGTCTCGCCCTCCTCGGCTTCCAGGCAGTAGCCCGCCAGGAGCTCGGCCAAGCGCGCTTCCACCCTGTTATCATAAGGGCCAAGATGGGAGAACCCAGGATCACGCCCCTGGCCCGGCGGCTCGCAGAGGAGAACGGCATCGACTGGCGTAGGCTTCAGGGCACGGGCCCGGACGGCGCCATCGTGGAGCGGGACATCCTGGCCTACCTGGCCCGGGTGATGGCGGGGGAGGTAGACCTCCCCCCCATGCCGGAAGAGCCCCCGCCCCTGCCGCCTGCAGAGGAACTCAAGCGGGCCCAGGAGGCCCTGGGAAGGGAAGGGGTTGACCTGGCCGACCTTCTGCCCAAGCCTCCCGCCTCCCAGGCGGAGGAGGCCTTGGACCTGGAGCCTGCCCTTTTGGAGGACCTCGAGCTGGAGGAGGAGGCCTTGCTGCTGGCGGAGGAGCTCCCCCCTGAGCCCGCACCCGAACCCTGGCCTTTGGAGGAGGAAGGCTCCCGGGCCCCTTCTCCTCTGGCGGAGGAAATGGAGGCCTTGCTGGCCGAGGAGGGGGTTTCGGAGGCCCCGGGGGCGGAGGGTCCCCCCCGGCCCTTTCCGGAGGAGGAGTGGTCCGAGGAGGACCTCTTCTTGGAGGAGGACCTGGCCGGGAGCCTCTTGCCGCAGCCCTTGGAGGAGGCCTTGTCGGAAGGGGAAGCCCCTTTGGTGGCGGCCCTCCAAAAAGGCTCCTCCGAGCAGGCCCCGGCCGCCTGGGCCACGCCCGTGGCCTTGTGGGTCTGGAGGCGGCGGGTGGACCTTGCGGGCCTCGAGGGGGCCTTGGCGGCCTTTGCCCGGGCCCACGGGGTTCCCGAAACCCCCTTACCCTTCCTGGTCCGGGCCGCGGAGCGGGCCCTGGCCGAGCTGGAACTCCCCCTGAGGCCCCTTCTGGCCCGGGTGGAGGGGGAAGGGGTGCGGGGGCTCAGGCCTAGGGGGGGGTTTTTGGCCCTCTTCGCCCCGGTGGGGGAGGAGGGGGAGGAGGGGCTCCTCTGCTTCGCCGGGGAGGAGGAGGTCCACACCGGCCGCCCGAGCCTTTTCCTCTCCCCGGAAGGGGTCCTCGCCGCCTCCGGCCTCGAGGGACCCGTGGCGCAGAGGCTCCTGGAGCGGGTGGCCCTCTACCTGGAAAACCCGGTCCTCCTGCTGGCCTGACCCTCCACGGGGTAGGGGCTTCCCCTTGGGGCAAGGCCCCTGGGCGGGTATGCTGGGAGCATGGCCCAGCAAGAAACCCGGGATTCCTGGGAGGAGGCCTTGGCCTCTTTGGCCCGCAGCCGCGGGAGCTTGGTGGCGCTCCTTCGGGAAGCCGACCCCGCCTGGCTGGCCGCTCCCTTGGGGGAAGGGGCCTGGACTCCCCTTATGGTGGCGGAACACGTCGCCCTGGTGGAGGAGACCACCGCCCGGGTCCTGAGGCGGCTCAGGCGGATCGCTATGGGGGAAAGCTTACCCCCGGTGCCCTTTGTCCCCGGGGAGGTACGGGAGGGCAGGCCTCAGGCCCCCGAGGCGGTGCGACCCCGAGGGGGTCTGGACCTGGAGCAGGTTTTGCTCCTTTTGGCCAGGGCCCGGGCTTTCCTGCTGGAGGAGGCGGCCCAGGTGCCTCCTCAAGGTTCCGCCACCTTCCCTCACCCCTTTTTCGGGGAGCTTGACGCCCTAGGCTGGGTGCGGGCCGCGGCCCACCACGAGGCCCACCATCTGCGAGCCCTTCAGGGAGCCCGTCCGCCTTCCTGAGCCTCCCGGCAGCGGGCCAGCTAGGCGTCTGGGGCGGCGGGGAAAACGCCCCGGATGGCCTCTTTCCCCTCCGCACACTCCGGGACCACCCCTGCGGTGGGGCTCTCCCCTCCTCCTCGCCACCTCCTCGTCCTTGCAGGCGTCCACGGGGGCAAAGGGGCCGCACCTGGGGAGGCCGTAAAGGCCTACCATATCCCTCCGTGGTGGCAGGGCGGCGTCTTTCCCGGCCTGCGGGGCAGGAGGCGGCAAGGGCCCGGGGGGAAAAGGGGCTTTCCCCAGGGCCTCGCAAAGTCCCCCTTGCGGCCCCAGCCCTAAGCCGTAAGGGGTTGCTCCAAGCAACCGGTCGTGGCCTAGGCTGCGACGGGGTACTTAATACAATGCCTCCATGCGCCTCGCCGACCGCTACCCCGAGGTGGACCTGGAAAGGCTCCTCCAGGGCTTCGCCCCCCCGCCCAGGTTCCGGGAGGCCACCTTCGCCGCCTACCGTCCCGATGCCCGCTACCCTTCCCAGGCGCTGGCCAAGGAGCGCCTCCGGCGCTGGGTGCATGACCGCCCCCGGGGCCTCCTCCGCCCCAGGCTCCCCGGGCCCCAGGGGATCTACCTGGACGGGGGCTTCGGGGTGGGGAAGACCCACCTCCTGGTGGCCGCCTACCTGGAAGCCCCCGGTCCCAAGGCCTTCCTCACCTTCGAGGAGCTCACCTACACCCTGGGCCTCATGGGTTTGAAAGAGGGGGCGAGGCGCTTCGCCTCCTTGCGCTACCTCTTCCTGGACGAGTTCGAGCTGGACGACCCTGGAAACGCCCAGATGATCAGCCACTTCCTGGCCCTCACCATGGAGAGGGGCCTCCGGGTGGCCACCACCTCCAACACCCCGCCCGGGGCCCTGGGGGAGGGGCGCTTCAACGCGGAGCAGTTCCGGCACCAGATCCAGGCCCTGGCCCGCCGCTTTGCCGTGGAGCGCCTCGAGGGGGAGGACTACCGCCACCGCGACCCGGACCGGTTCCCCGAACCCCTTGCCGATGCCCAGCTCCTCGCCCTCTACCGGGAGGACCCCAGGCCCAAAACCCTGGACACCTTTCCCGAGCTCCTGGCCCACCTCCGTGCCCTCCATCCCATCCGCTACCGCTACCTCTTCCAGGGCTTGGAGGCGGTCTACCTGCGGGGGCTAGCCCCCATCCCTGACCAGAACGACGCCCTGCGCTTCGTGCACTTCCTGGACGAGCTTTACAACCAGGGCCTCGCCCTGCGGGCCTCGGGGATGCCCCTGAAGGAGCTTTTTCCCCAGAGTTACCGCCACGGGGCCTTCGCCAAGAAGTACGGCCGGGCCCTTTCCCGGCTTGCGGAGCTTTTGGGGTAGCATGGGGGCATGGAGCTGGCGGAAAGGCTCTCGGAGCTGGCCCAGGCCCTCTCCCAGGCCAGCGCGGCGGTGGGGATCCTCGAGGCCATCGAGGAGGTCCTGGACGAGTACCAGGATGGGGAGCTTTCCCTGGAGGAGGCCATGGAGGAGGTCCAGGGCCTCATCGAGGAGTTCCAGGCGGTGCGGGCCATCTCCCAGATGACCCCGGAGGAGCTCGCCGCCTTGGCGGAAGAGGAGGAAGAGGGGGGGCTCCGTTCCTAGATGAAGGTGGTGGCCGTCGTCCTGGACTCGGTGGGCCTGGGCTACCTGCCCGACGCCCCCCGCTTCGGGGACGAGGGGGCGGACACCCTGGACCACACCGTCTTGAAGACCGGGGTGGCGCTGCCCCACCTGGCGGCCCTGGGCCTCGGTTGGGTGCCCGGGGTCCACACCCTGCCCCGTCCCAAACCCCTGGGCGCCTTCGGGCGTATGCGGGAGGTGAGCCCGGGCAAGGACACCACCACCGGGCACTGGGAGTTCGTGGGGGTATACCTGGACCGTCCCTTTCCCACCTACCCCGAGGGTTTCCCCGAGGAGCTCCTCCGGGCCTGGGCGGAGCGGGTCGGGGTGGGGGGGTGGCTTTTGAACCGTCCCTACTCCGGCACCGAGGCCATCCGGGACTTCGGCGAGGCCCACCTGAAGACCGGCTACCCCATCGTCTACACCTCTGCGGACAGCGTCTTCCAGGTGGCGGCCCACCTGGAGGCGGTGCCCCTGGAGGAACTCTACCGCTTTTGCCAGGTGGCCCGGGAGATGCTAAAGGGGGAACACCGGGTGGCCCGGGTCATCGCCCGGCCCTTCGCCGGGGAGCCCGGCGGCTTCTACCGCCGGGAGGACCTCAGGAAGGACTTCGCCCTGGAACCCCCAAGGAACGTGCTGGACGTGCTCTTGGAGGGGGGCCTCGAGGTGGTGGGGGTGGGGAAGATCCCCGACATTTACGCAGGGCGGGGCTTCACCCGGGAGGTGAAGAGCAAGGACAACGCCGACGGCCTGGAGAAGACCCTGGCCCTCATGGGGGAGCCCTTTTCGGGCTTGGTCTTCGCCAACCTGGTGGACTTCGACGCCAAATACGGCCACCGCCGCGACCCCTTGGGCTACGCTCGGGCCCTTTCCGAAGTGGACGCCTTCCTGCCCAAGCTTCTCTCCGCCTTGGGTCCCGAGGACCACCTCTTCCTGGTCTCCGACCACGGCAACGACCCCACCTTCTTTGGCACCGACCACACGCGGGAGTACGGGATGCTCCTCTGGGTGGGCCCGGGGGTGGAGGGGGACCTGGGCACCCGGGAGAGCTTCGCCGACCTGGGGGCCACCTGGGCCCGGGCCTTTGGCCTGCCCTGGGAAGGCCCCGGAAAGAGCCTCCTCTAGGCCATGCCCTTCCCCTGGCCCCTCTCCTGGCGCGACCTCCTGGACATCCTCCTGGTGGCCGTCCTCTTCTACTACCTGGGGCGGCTCATGGCCGGCACCCGGGCCCTGAACCTGGTCCGGGGGGTTATGGTCTACCTCCTGGTCTGGTTCCTGGCGAGCCTCCTCGGGCTTTCCACCCTGGCCTGGCTCCTGGGCAACGCCGCCACCTTAGGGGCCTTCGCCCTCATCGTGGTCTTCCAGCCCGAGCTCCGGGGGCTTTTGGAGCGCATCGGCCGCGCCCAGGGCCCCCGGGCCCCCTCCTTGGCCCTGGAGGAGCTCCTCCTGGGCCTGGGCCGCCTTGCGGAGAAGCGCTACGGGGCCCTTTTGGCCCTGGAGCGGCGCACCCCTCTGGGGGAGTACGCCGCCACCGGGGAGGTGCTGGAGGCCAGGCTTTCCGCCCGGCTCCTGGAGACGGTCTTCTACCCCGGCACCCCCCTGCACGACGGGGGGGCCATCCTCCGGGGGGATCGCCTCTTCGCCGCGGGGTGCGTTTTTCCCCTCTCCGAGGCCCGCATGGGCCTCGGCACCCGGCACCGGGCGGCCTTGGGGCTCTCCGAGGTCTCGGACGCCCTGGTCCTGGTGGTAAGCGAGGAGACGGGGGCCATCCGGGTGGCCGAGGGGGGGAGGCTTTCCCCCCCCTTGGGCCTGGAGGCCCTGCGCCAGCGGCTTAAGGAGGTGCTG
The DNA here is from genome assembly GCF_004307015.1 of Thermus thermamylovorans. Taxonomy (NCBI): domain Bacteria; kingdom Thermotogati; phylum Deinococcota; class Deinococci; order Thermales; family Thermaceae; genus Thermus; species Thermus thermamylovorans. The sequence continues at coordinate 54,200 of NZ_SIJL01000011.1, read as the reverse complement.
CGTGCGTGAGTGGGGCGGTTTTGTCCTGGCCTTCCTGGCGGCCCTCGCCGTATGGTACTCCCTTCGGGAAAGGGCCCCGGTGGTGGAGCGGGCGGTGAGCGTCCCCCTGCAGGTGGTGGGCCTGGGGGAGGAGCGGACCGCGGAAGGGGTGCCCGAGGAGGTGCTCCTGCGCCTCCGGGGCCCCGCCCCCCTGGTGGAGGGCACCCCGCCCGTCTCCGCCTACCTGGACCTCTCCGGGGCCGAGGGGAGCTTCAGCCGCGAGGTGCGGGTGGCCGTGCCCCAGGGGGTGGAGGTGCTGGAGGTGCGCCCCGCCCGGGTGGAGGGCTGGATCGAGGCCCTCCTGGCCCGTGCCCTGCCGGTGGAGGTCTTCTCCCTTTGGGCCTGGGTCCGGACCGAGCCCGCCTTCGTGGAGGCCCGGGGGCCCCGGAGCCAGGTGGAGCTGGCGGTGACCGCCCTGGGCCTAGACCTGGGGGGGGAGGAGGTGGCCCTCACCCCCTTCGGCGCCCTGGGCCCCCTTCCCGGGGTGGAGCTCTCCCCCGCCCGGGTGCGGGTGGTGGCCCGGGAGGAGGTCCTGTTCCGCCGGGAACTCCCCCTGGTCCTCAGGCCCCCGGAGGGGTTTACCCTTCAGGACTACGCCCCCAGGACGGTGGAGGTGGTGGGGCCCAAGGCGGCCCTGGAGGGCCTGGAGGAGGTGGTGGCCCGGCCCGAGGTGGGCTTCCGCCCCGGGGAGGTGGAAGGCCCCCTCCTCCTGGAACTCCCTCCCGGGGTCCGGCCGGTGGGCCAGGTTTGGGGAAGGGTGCGCCTTGCGCTAGAATAGCTAGGATGATCTACCCCATCCGCCTCTACGGGGACCCGGTCCTGCGCAGGCGGGCCAGGCCGGTGCAGGACTTTTCCGGAATCAAAAGGCTCGCCGAGGACATGCTGGAAACCATGCTCGAGGCCCGGGGCGTGGGCCTGGCCGCGCCCCAGATCGGCATCTCCCAGCGTCTCTTCGTGGCCGTGGAGTACGCGGAGGAGCCCGAGGGGGAGGAGCGCCCCCTCCGCGACCTGGTGCGCCGGGTGCATGTGGTGGTGAACCCGGTGCTCCTCCACCAGGAGGGGGAGGTGGAGGGCCTAGAGGGCTGCCTCTCCCTCCCCGGCCTTTACGCCGAGGAGGTGCCCCGGGCGGAGCGCCTCCGGGTGGAGTACCAGGACGAGGAGGGGAGACCCCGCGTCCTGGAGCTGGAGGGGTACATGGCCAGGGTCTTCCAGCACGAGATCGACCACCTGGACGGCCTCCTCTTCTTCGATCGCCTGCCCAAGGCCAGGCGGGAGGCCTTCCTGGAGGAAAACCGGGCGGAGCTGGCCCGGATACAGAAGGAGGCCAGGGCCCTCCTAAAGGAGCTTTCCCAGGGATGAGGGTGGCCTTTTTCGGCACCCCGGCTTGGGCGGTGCCGGTCCTGGACGCCCTGAACCGCCGCCACCAGGTGGTCCTGGTGGTTACCCAGCCCGACAGGCCCAAGGGCCGGGGTCTGAGGCCGGCCCCTAGCCCGGTGGCGGAGTACGCTTCGGCCCACGGGCTACCCCTTCGGAAGCCCGAACGCCTCAAGGGCAACCGGGAGTTTCTGGAGGCCTTCGAGGCCTCGGCCCCGCAGGTGGCGGTCACCGCCGCCTACGGCAAGATCCTGCCGAAGGAGGTCCTGGAGGTCCCCCCCTGGGGCTTCCTCAACCTCCACCCCTCCCTCCTCCCCAAGTACCGGGGCCCGGCCCCCGTGCAGTGGGCCCTGGTCCGGGGGGAGCGGGAGACGGGGGTAGCCGTCATGAAGACCGAGGAGGGCCTGGACACCGGGCCGCTCTACGCCGTCTACCGTACGGAGATCGGGCCTGACGAGGACGCGGTAGCCCTTTCCGAGCGCCTCCGGGACCGAGGCGTCGAGCTACTCCTGAGGGTGCTGGAAGATCTCCCCCGTCTTACCCCCATCCCCCAGGAGGGGGAACCCTCCTACGCCCCCCTCCTCACCAGGGAGGAGGGGCGCATCCGCTTCGGGGAGAGCGCCCAGGCCATCTACAACCGCCACCGGGGGGTGCAGCCCTGGCCGGGGAGCTACTGCTTCCACGAGGGGAAGCGGGTGAAGGTGCTCCGGATGCGCCCGGAGGCTGGCCAGGGTGAGCCCGGGGTGGTCCTGGGGGTGGACCGGGAGGGGGTCTTGGTGGGGACGGGGGAGGGCCTCATCCGCCTGCTCCTGGTCCAGCCCGAGGGGAGGCGCCCCATGCCCGCTGCCGACTGGGCCCGGGGGTACGGGGTGGGGCCGGGCACCCGGCTGGAATAGGGCTTCTCGGCGGGATTGCTCCTCTTCCCGGGGTGGGGCCCCCGGCGTGGCTTGGGCCACGACGGGGTACCTAGAACTCCTCGTCCCACTCCACGATGGTCTCGCTGGTGAGCCCCGTGGAGGCCCGTTCCTCCCAGCCTCCGGCGGCCACCTCCGCCCCCCGCTCCTTGAGGAGGCCGAACTGGGCGGCGATGCCCCGGAGGCCCGCCCCGGCCAGGGCCACCACCAGGAAGACCGTGAGCCCCCAGGCCAGGTAGGGCACCAGGGCCTGGGCGATGGAGAGGTTGGCGAGGGCGGCCAGGAGGGGCAGGCCGCCGTGCTCCGCCAGGACGGAACCCAGGTAGGAGAGCCCCTCCGCCAGGATGGGGAGGACCAGAAAGAGGAAGGCCAGGCCCAGGAGGTTCCAGTAGACGTTGCGGCCGCCGAAGGTCAGGCGGATCAGGTAAAGGGGAAAGAAGGCCAAGGCGGCGGCCAGGAGGAAGAAGACCGCCCGGGGTAGCCCTAGGGTCAGGAGCTGCACCTGCACCTGCAGGGCGTGCCAAAGCCCCTGGGTGTTGCCGAAAAGCCGCTCCTCGATCTCCTGCATCTCCCCCAGGAGGACCGCCAGGTCCACGGTGCGCAGGCCCAGGGCTCCCTCGGTGCGCAGGAACAGGCGGTCGGCCCGCTCGGCCAGCTCGGGCGCGTAGGTGCGGGCCACGGGCTGGATGAGGAGGCGGTACTGCTCGTGGGCGTAGCGCAGCTGGGTGCGGGCCCAGGCGGGGTCCCCGCTTTGCACATGGAGGAGGGCGATGGCTAAGCTGCTGCGGACCTCGTTGACCACCCCTAGCCAGTCCACCACGCTGGGGATGGCCAGGCGCTGCAGGGCGAGCCCCAGCTCCAGGGCCACCTCCTCCGGTAGGGGCAGGAAGCCGATCTCCTCCCGCAGCGCTGGGGTGAGGAGGGCCTCGGCCTCAGGGCCCGAGGGAGGAGCGCCAGGGGGCGGGGTCCTGGGCGTCACGGTGGGCGGGGCCGGGGTCGGCGCCTGGGCCCGGGGGGCCGGGGGGGCTGGCACCCCTGGGGCTTGCAGGAGGGCGGTGCGCCAGGCCAGGACCCTTTCCCGCAGCTCCCGTACCTCCGGGCGGAACTCCTCCCCGGCGGAGATCCGCGCGAGGGCCCGGACGAACTCCTGGGCCCTCAAGGGGCTTTGCGGGCTGTCCTGGACCACCAGGTAGCGGGCGTAGGCCCGGGCCAGGGCCAGGTAGGCCTCCGGGCGGGAGGCGGCGCCGAGGGTCCGGTTCAGGTCCTGGGCCAAAAGCTGCAGGTAGCGGGCCTCCAGCCTGCGCCGGGCCTCTTCCGGAGGGAGGCCCCGGACCTCGGCCACGGCCTCCTGGGGCAGGTCCGTGGCCCGGGCCAGCCTGGCGAGCAGGGCCTCCCCTTCCGCACCCTGGGCCTGGAGGTAGCCGTCGTACAGGGCCTTGCCCACCAGGTGGCGCACCAGGAAGAGGCGGGCCTCCAGGTCCGCTGAACTCCGCCTCAGGGCGGCCTGCCGGGCCTCCTGCAGGTTGGCCAGGGCGGCGTCCCGGATCACCGGGGGCAGCCCCTCCCCCTGGCGCAGCACCCCCTGGGCCCGGTCCAGGGCGGCCAGGGTACGGCTGGGGTCTTCGGGGCGCACTTGCCTGAGGGCCTCCTCCAGGCCGTCGTAGAGGGTCGCGAGGGGCGCGGCCAGGGCGGAAAGGCCGAAGGCCAGAACCAGGGCAAGCCATCCTCTCATTCCCCCACCTCCGCTGGGGCAACCAGCCTCTTCAGGGCTTGTAGAAGCTGCCCGAGGTTGCTTTCCTTACGGGCTACAAGGGCCACATACCCTCGGGCCAGGGGCCTCAAGGCCACCACCTTCCCCTCCAGGAGGGCGTAGAACACCCCGTACCCCTGGCGCTGCAGGAGGAGGTGGACCGGATCCAGGGGCACCGGCTCCCCGGCGAAGCGCTCCTCCCTACCTCCCCCGGCCGCCACCGCCACCCCCACTACCCCTTCCAGCCGGGCAAGCCTTCCCGCCAGGGCCTGCCGGGCTGCGGGGTCTTCCAGGTCCACCACCTCGGGGAGGCCCTCCTCCCCTTCCGGCCCCTCCCTTGCCTCGGGCTCGGGGGGGGTGAGGCGCTTGAGCTCCCGCACCAGGTCCCTGAGCTCCGGGGGCATCTCCCGAAAAGGGAGGAGGCGGGCGAGCTCGGGCCAGAGGGTCTCCTCGATAACCCTGGCCCAGGCCTCGGGGGTGCGGGGGGGTTCCTCCCCGGCTGCCCGCCGCACCAGGCTTTCCGCGGCCTTGGGGGAGACATAGCGGCTTAAGATCTGCAACAGGCTTTCCTCCATAGGGACGCACACCGAGGGGCTTGTCAATCCGCCCCTCAGAGTGTACCATAACCTCTGCCCGAGGGATCGGGCGCCCGCCGCTGGGGTGTCGTCTAACGGCAGGACAGCGGACTCTGGATCCGCCGGTCGTGGTTCGAGTCCACGCACCCCAGCCAAACTCTGGCCCCATCGACTAGCGGTTAGGTCACCGCCCTTTCAAGGCGGCGGCGGGGGTTCGAATCCCCCTGGGGTCACCAGGAGCAGTCCGAGCCGCCCACGGCCCCATCGTCTAGAGGCCTAGGACACGGCCCTCTCAAGGCCGAGACGGGGGTTCGAATCCCCCTGGGGTCACCAGAAGCGGCTCGGATTGCCCTTCCGTCCCTTGACTTCTCCCGCCCCTTGGCCCAGACTGGAGGGGCCAGATACCCCCTCTGGGTATGAGGGTGGTAGTCTGGGAAGTGGGAGGCGCTCATGGAGTTCACCCTTACCGGGCTTGCGGGAAAAGGCGAGGGGGAAGAGGCCTACGATGTGGTCATCCTCGGGGGGGGGCCCGCGGGCCTCACCGCGGGGATCTACGTGGGCCGGGCCCAGCTCAAGGCGGTCATCGTAGAAAAGGGCCTCCCCGGGGGGCAGATCGCCCAGACGGAGGAGGTGGAGAACTACCCCGGCTTCCCCGAGGGTATCTCTGGGCCGGAGCTAGCCCGCCGCATGGTGCAGCAGGCGGAGAAGTTCGGGGCAAGGATCGTGATGGACGAGGTCCTGGGCCTGGAACGGGCCGGGGAAGGCTTTTTGGTGCGGGGCTTTGAGCGCACCTACCGGGCCCGGGCGGTGATCATCGCCACCGGGGCCAACCCCCGGAGGCTTGGGGTGCCCGGGGAGGAGAGGTTCTACGGCCGGGGGGTTTCCACCTGCGCCACCTGCGACGGCTTCTTTTACCGGGATAAGGAGGTGGTGGTGGTGGGCGGGGGGGACGCGGCGGTGGAGGAGGGGCTTTTCCTCACCAAGTTTGCCCGCAAGGTCACCCTGGTCCACCGCCGGGACGAGCTAAGGGCCAACAAAGTGGCCCAGGCCCGGGCCTTCCAGAACCCCAAGATGCACTTCCTCTTCTCCCACATCGTCACCGAGGTTCTGGGGGAGGACCAGGTGACGGGGGTGCGCCTTAAGAACCTGAAGACCGGGGAGGAGTTCGTTTACCCCACGGACGGAGTCTTCGTCTTCATCGGCCACGAGCCCAACACCGCCTTCCTCCAGGGGGTGGTGGAGCTCCGGCCCGACGGCTACATCGCCGTGCGGGAGGAGGTCTTCACCTCGGTGCCCGGCGTCTTCGCCGCCGGGGATGTGGCCGATCCCATCTACCGCCAGCTCACCACCAGCGTGGGGGCGGGCACCCGGGCGGCCATGATGGCCGAGCGCTACCTGGCGGAGGCCCACGAGGCGGTGAGGGGCTGAGGACCGGGGCCGTGCAGGGGATGAAGGGGCCTGCCCTCGTCCTCCTCGCCCTCCTCACCGGCCTCCTTCCCTGGGGCCTGGCCCAGACCCTCTACCTGCCCCTGGACGACCGCCCCCCAAACTGGGCCCCCTGCGCTTGGGGCCTCGTCCTCTGCCCCCCCAAGGCGGCCTACCGGGGGCCGGAGGGGGCGGATCTGCCCGGCCTCCGGGCCTGGCTTCTTGCCACCCCCGGGGAGAGGCTGGTGGCCAGCCTGGACGCCCTGGCCTACGGGGGGCTTTTGCCAAGCCGCCACCTCCCCCTCTCTCCCGAGGACGCCCTGGCCCGCCTCGGCCCCCTCCTCTCCTGGAGGGTGCGCCACCGGGGGGAGCTCCTCCTCTTCGGGGTGGTCCCCCGCTGGGACGCCACCCGGCGGGGGCGGAACCTGGAGGTCCTCGGGCGCCTCGCCCCCTGGGCCTCCCTGGCTGGGGTCTATCTGGAAGCCGTCTGGGACGATGCCGTGCGCGGCTCCCCCGCCCCCCAGGAGGCCCGGGCCCTGCCCTACCCGAGCCGCCCGGGGGCGGACGAGGCGGGGCAGGTCCTCCTCCTCCGTGCCCTTTCCCCTGGGCTCCGGGTGGCGCTGGTCTACGAGGGGGAGGGGCTGGCGGACCGCGTCACCCCCTATGAGGGCCTCCCTTTGCGGGAGACGGTGGCGGGGCTTTTGGGAAGCGCCGGGGCGCAGGAGGTGGCCCTGGCCGAAGGGCCGGACCTGGTCCTCTACGCCTACGGGGGGCAGGACCCCCGGGGGGCCCTTCTGGACCTCCTCCACCTCATGGGCCGTTACCCCGTGGCCCTAGCCGACCTCTCCCGGGTGAACCGGGGGGATCCCCGGCTCATGGCCTACCTCCAGGCCCTGGGGCTCTACGGGCGCCTTTTCGCCTACGCCAGCTGGGGCACCCCGGCTAACAACCTGGGGAGCGCCCTGGCCCAGGGGGGGCTTGCCCTGGGGGACCGGGGAGGCCGTCGGGAGCGGCTTGCCGAGGCCTACTTCCACTACTGGTGGGGCGAGGTGGGCCGGCCCTTTGTGCGGGCCCACTTCCCCGAGCCCCTGCCGGAGGAGGCCCGGGGGGTGGCCGCCCTCTGGAGGGCCCCGGAGCTGGACGGGCACCGGGTGGCCCTACGGGGGCTGGAGTTTCCCTGGGGGCGGTCCTTCGAGGCCCGGGGGCGCCTGCAGCTGGTCCCGGGGGACCGCCCTGTGCGTCTGGTAGAGTAGGGGCCGTTATGGCCTCCGGCAGGGCGGAGCTCGGGCGTCTGCGGGCCCTGGCCCAGGCCTGGCGCCTGCTGGCTCCCCTGGAGCGGCCGGAGGAGGTCTACCACCAGGTGGTGGCCACCGCCAAGGCCCACACCCGGGCGGTCTCCACCCTCTTCTTCCGTTACCTCCCCGAGGAGGAGGCCCTGGTGCTGGTGGCCGCCGAGGGGATGGCCCGGGACATGGTGGGCTTCCGCCTGGGGCGGGGGCGGGGGGTTTCTTGGCAGGTGCTGCAGGGGAGAGAACCCCTCTTCCTGGCGGACGCGAGCCGGGAGCCGAGGGCGGTCTTCCTCTCCGGCCAGCCCTGCCCCGGGGCCTACCTGGGGGTGGCGGTGCGCGACCCGGAGGGGCGGCCCCTGGGGGTCCTCTCCATGGACACCGCCGGGGGGGTGGGGGAGATCCTTCCCGAGGAGGGGTTCTGGATCCAGGCCCTGGCGGAGGCCGCCGGGGTGGTCCTGGCCCGCATCGCTGCCCTGGAGCAGGCCCGTAAGGAGGCGGCTCGGGCCCGGGCCCTCCTTGAGCTCTCCCTGGCCCTGGAAGGCGCCCGGGAGCCCTTCTCCATGGCCCGGGAGGCCCTGGAGACCCTCCTCCGCCTCACCCCCTACCATGGGGGAGCCCTCTACCTCCTCCGCTCGGGGACCGTCCGCCCAGCGGTCTTCTGCGGCCGTTACCCCCCGGGCTTCCCTGGGCTTTACCAGGAGCACCCCATCCGCCCAGGGGAGGGGCTTTTGGGCCACCCCCGGCTGTGGCAAGGGCCGGTGTACGTGGAGGACTACGCCCGCTTCCCTGGCGCCCTCAGGCCCTACGCGGAAAGCGGCCTCACCTCAGCCCTCCTGGTGCCCTTGAGGCCCGGGGGGCGGCGCTTTGGGGTCCTGGCCCTGGGATCCTTTGGGGAGCGGGTTCCCTACCACCCCGAGGACCTGACCGTCTTGCGCCTGGTGGCCGGGCGCCTGGAGGAGGCCCTGGAGCGGCTTTTCCACCTCCGCGCCCTCAGAGCCACTCGGGAGGCGGCCCTCAAAGCCCTGGCCCGGGTCCTGGAGTACCGCGACCTGGAGACCCGGGGGCACACGGAGCGGGTGGCGGAGCTCTCCTTGCGCCTGGGGATGGTCCTGGGGTTTCCCGACCTCGAGGGCCTGCGCCTGGGGGCCTACTTCCACGACCTGGGTAAGCTGGCCCTGCCGGACGAGATCCTGCGCAAGCCCGCGGCGCTTTCCACGGGGGAGTGGCGGGCGGTGAAGACCCACCCCGAGGTGGGCCTGGAGATCCTGAAGAGCCTGCCCTTCCTCCCCCGGGCGGCCCTCAACGTGGTCCTTTACCACCACGAGCGCTGGGACGGCTCGGGCTACCCCAGGGGGCTAAGAGGGGAGGAGATCCCTTTGGAGGCCCGCATCTTCGCCGTGGTGGACGTGTACGACGCCCTCCTTTCCGAGCGCCCCTACAAGCGGGCCTGGACCCGCGAGGAGGCCAAGAGAGAGCTCAGGGACCAGGCGGGAAGGGGCCTGGATCCGAAGGCGGTGGAAGCCCTTTTGGACCTGATCGGGGAGGGGGGCTAGGAATCCCCTATACCCCATCGCCCCCAAACCGAAGCCGCGCTCGCCTTTTCGGCGAGCGCCCCCCGCCCTGACGAGGTCAGGGTGGGGTGGTTTTACTCCACGGTCACGCTCTTGGCCAGGTTCCGGGGCTGGTCCACGTCCCGCCCCAGGAGGACGGCGATCTCGTAGGCCAGAAGCTGCAGGGGTACCACGCTCACGATGGGGGCGAGGAGGGGGTGGACCTCGGGCAGGTAGACCACGTCCTGGGCCACCTTGGGCAGCTCCTCATCCCCTTCCGTGGCGATGGCGATCACCCTCCCCCCCCGGGCCCGCACCTCCTGGATGTTGGCGAGGGTCTTCTCGTAAAGGGGGCCTTTTGTGGCCAGGACCACCACGGGGAGCCGCTCGTCGATGAGGGCGATGGGCCCGTGCTTCATCTCCCCCGCGGGGTAGGCCTCCGCGTGGATGTAGCTGATCTCCTTGAGCTTCAAGGCCCCCTCGTAGGCGGTGGGGGCCTGCACGTGCCGCCCCAGGAAGAGGAAGTCCTGGGTCTGGTGGTACTTCTCGGCGATGTGGGCGATGAGGGGCCGCCTTTCCAGCACTTCCTCCACCAGGCGGGGGAGCTTGCGCATCTCCTGGAGAAGCTCCCGGGCCACCTCCTTGGAGAGGGTGCCCCGGGCCCGGCCGAAGCGCACCGCCAGCAGGACCATGGCCGCCAGCATGGCGGTGTAGGCTTTGGTGGAGGCCACCCCGATCTCGGGGCCCGCGTGGATGTAGAGGACGTCCTCCACCTCCCGGGTGAGGCTGCTGCCCTTGGCGTTGATGACCCCTAAGGTGCGGGCCCCCTTGCGCCTGGCCTCCCGGATCCCTTCCAGGGTGTCGATGGTCTCCCCGGACTGGCTGATGGCGATGGCCAGGGTCCTCGCGTCCACCACGGGATCCCGGTAGCGGTACTCGCTGGCCACGTCCCACTCCGTGGGGATGCGGGCCAGGGCCTCCAGGAGGTACTTCCCGTACCAGCCCGCGTAAGCCGCGGTGCCGCAGGCGATCAGGTGGACCCTTGCCACCTCCTTGGGGTCCAGGGCAAGCCCCAGGTCCACGTCCCCTTCCTCCTCCCGGAGGCGGCCCCCCAGGGTGTTCTCCAGCACCCAGGGCTGCTCGTAGATCTCCTTGAGCATGTAGTGGGGGAAGCCGCCCTTCTCCGCGGCCTCGAGGCTCCAGTCGATCTCCACCACCTCCCGCTTCAGGGGCTGGCCCCCGAGGTCGATCACCTCCACCCCCTCCCGGGTGATGCGGGCCAGGTCCCCGTCGTGGAGGAAGACGACCCGCCGGGTGTAGGGCAGGAGGGCGGGGACATCCGAGGCCAGGAAGTTCTCCCCTTCGCCCAGGCCGACCACCAGGGGGCTCACCGTGCGCGCGGCCACGATCTCCTCGTGGGCCCCGTGGGCCACCACCACCGCGTAGGCCCCCCGCACCTCCTTGAGAGCCTCCCGCAGGGCCTGGAGGAGATCTCCCCGGTACCGTTCCTCCACCAGATGGGCCAGCACCTCGCTGTCCGTCTCCGAGCGGAAGCGGTGGCCCCGGGCCAGGAGGGCCTCCTTGAGCTCCAGGTAGTTCTCGATGATGCCGTTGTGGATCACGGCGATCCGGCCGTCCTCCGTGGTGTGGGGATGGGCGTTGGGATCGGTAGGGGCCCCGTGGGTGGCCCAGCGGGTGTGGCCGATGCCCAAAGACCCCTCCAGGTGCTCCTCCTTGAGGGCACCCTCCAGGGCAGAAAGCTTCCCCGAGCGCTTCACCACCTTAAGGCCCACCGGGGTCCTCACCGCCACCCCGGCGGAGTCGTACCCCCGGTACTCCAGCCGCCTCAGCCCGTCGATGAGCACATCCGTGGCGTTGCGAAAGCCCACATACCCGACGATTCCGCACATGTCCTCTCCCGAAGGAGCCCCCATGGGCTCCAAACCCAGTCTCCTTTTGACGCCCTGCCCTCAGGTTGTCCCCCGCGGGGCTTTCCCTTCGGGCGCTTCTCAGGCGGGCGGGGCGGGCACACCCCGGGCGGCATCCGCGGATCCCTTCGACCTTTCCCGGCCCAGGCCGGTTATCCCCACGCGGGGTCCGCCACCTCGTCAGGCCCCCTTGGGGCCCCCTGCGCTTCCCGCCATCCCTTCCCGACCACCTTCCCTCCTCCCACCCCCTCGGGGGGAGTATAGCAGAGGTCCCCCAGGGGCTATCGGGGGGCCGGCCTGGCCTTGGTTGACAAGGGGTAGGGAAAAGGGTAGAATTTATTTTGGAAGATTTTTCATGTGCTTTCGGACATGGCGCCTTGCGATGACCGCGAATCTCGGTTTGGGAGGTGAATGGTTATGCGGAGGTTGGCCTGTTTTCTCGTGGCGGCCCTGGGCTTGGGCTTCGCCCAGACGTTGACCGTGGTGGGCCCCTGGTCGGGGTCCGAGGCGGAGGAGTTCCTCCCCGTCTTGCGGGCCTTCCAGCAGCAGACGGGTATCCGGGTGGAGTATCAGGTTCGGCGGGCGGAGGACCTGGCCCAGATCCTCCCCGCCCAGTTCGCCGCCCGGCGCACCGTGGGGGATGTGATCTTCATGTGGAGCTGGTGGATCGGGCAGAACGCCCGGCACGCCGAGGACCTCCGCGTTCAGGCCCAGGGGGTGCCCTTCCTGCTGGACACGGTGCGGGACGGGGAGCGGGTGGTGGGGCTCCCCTACGTGATGTTCGCCAAGCCGGGCTTCTGGTACCGGCGCTCCTTCTTCCAGAGGCACGGCCTCTCCGAACCCCGGAGCTGGGAGGAGTTCGTGGCCCTGCTGGACAGGATCCGCGCCCTCCCCGGGGTCAGGGCCCCCATCGCCTCGGGCAACGGGGTGGGCTGGCCCCTTTCCGATGTGGTGGAGCACTTCCTGGCCACCTACGGCGGTCCGGAGATGAACCTGGCCCTGATGGGGGGCCGCCTACGCTGGCAGGATCCCCGGGTGCGCCAGGTCTTCGCCCAGCGCCTCATCCCCCTCCTGGAGCGCCGGCACTTTAGCGACCCCATCGAGTGGACCCAGGCCCTGCAGCTCTGGTGGCGGGGGGATTATGGCCTCTTCTTCATGGGCAACTGGATCACCGGCATGGTGGAGGACCCCGCCGATCTGGGCGTCTTCCCCCTTCCCGGGGCCCGGGCGGTGGTGGGGGGAGCGGACTACCTCTTCGTGCCCAGCTACTCCCCCAATGCCGAGGCGGCCAAGCGCCTGGTGGCCTTCCTGGTGAGCCGGGAGGGGGTGGAGCTGCGCGTGCGCCAGGGGGGCAAGCTCTCCATGCGGGCCGATGTGGGGCCGGCCTCCTATCCCCCCGCCGAGCAGGCCCTGGCCCGAGCCCTGGCGGGCCTGAGGATCATCCCCGACCTGGACGACACCGTGGGTGGGGCCTGGCAGCAGGCCTTCTGGGACCAGCTCAAGCTCCTCTGGGTGCGCCCCGGGGCCCTGGACGATGTCCTCAGGACCCTGGACGACCGGATGCCCCGGCGGTAGGGGGCCCTGGGGCTCCCCCTCAGGCCTGGCAGGGCCTGGGGGAGCCCCTTGCGGAGGGAGACTGTGGGGCGCCAAGAGACCCTTCCTGCTCTCCTCTTCATCCTTCCCGCCCTGGTCCTGATCGGCGTCTTCATCCTCTGGCCCGCCCTGGAGACCCTGCGCCTGGCCTTCCTGGGCCCCCAGGGCTTCGCGGGCCTGGCCAACTTCCGGGAGGTCCTGGGGAGCCCGGACACCTTTAACCCGGGGCGGTTTCCGGGAAGCCCCCCTCCCTGGGGCTCCCTGGTCCACAACGCCCTCTGGATCCTCATCCACCTGCCCCTCACCGTCCTCCTGGGCCTCTTCCTGGCCGTGCTCTTCTCCCGCCTCAAGGGCTGGTGGGTGAGCCTCCTGCGGCTGGCCATCTTCCTGGGGATGGTCACCCCCCTGGTGGTGGGGGGGGTCCTGATCCGCTTCCTCTTTGACCAGAACGCGGGCCTGGTCCCCCAGGTCCTCGGCCTCCTCGGCCTGGGCGCTCCCTGGGACCGCACCTGGACCGCCTACCCCGAGACCGCCCTTCTGGCCCTCATCCTGGGCTCGGTGTGGCTTTGGACGGGGTTTAGCATGGTCCTGCACGCCGCGGGGCTTTCCACCATCGACCCCGAGCTTTACGAGGCGGCGGAGATCGACGGGGCCACGGCCTGGCACCAGTTCTGGTTTATCACCCTGCCCCTCCTGTGGCCGGTCACCATGGTGGTCATCGCCCTCACCCTGCTTTGGGAGCTGAAGATCTTCGACATCGTCTTCGTGGCCACCCAGGGGGGCCCCGGAGGGGCCTCCTTGGTGCTGGCCCTGCAGATGTACCTCTACGCCTTCCGGGACCTGGACTTCCACCGGGCGGCGGCCACCGCCACCCTGCTCACCCTGGTCAGCCTGCCCATCGGCCTCTGGTTCGCCCGGCGCAGCCTGGGGGGAGGGAGGTAGGCCGTGCGGCGCAGGCAACGCAGCGCCTTTCTCCTCGGCCTCCTGGCCTTCCTGGTGGGCCTGGTCTGGCTCGTCCCCTTCCTGGGGGTGCTGATGTCGGCCCTAAGGCCCCAGGTGGAGATCCTGGACGGCTGGTGGCGGTTTCCTGGCACCTTTTCCCTGGACAACTTCGCGGGCGCCCTGAACCACCCCACCGCCCCCCTGGCTCTGGGCATGCGCAACTCCCTGCAGGTGGCCCTGCCCGCCACCCTCATCCCCCTTCTGGTGGGGGCCCTGGCCGCCTACAGCCTGGTCCGCTTCCGCCTGCCCTTCCGGGGGACGGTGCTCATGGCGGCGGCCCTCCTCCTGGCCGTGCCCCAGCAGATGGTGGCCGTGCCCCTCTTCCAGCTCCTGAACCGCCTGGACCTCCTGGACACCTACACTGGCCTGGTCCTGGTCCACAGCGCCTGGGGCCTGCCCTGGATCCTCCTCTTCCTGCGGGGCTACCTGGAGACCCTGCCCAAGGAACTGGAGGAGGCCGCCTGGGTGGATGGGGCCAACCGCTACCAGATCTTCTTCCGCATCGTTCTGCCCCTCATGTTCCCCGCCCTGGCCTCCGTGGGAGCCCTGCAGTTTAACTGGGTGTGGAACGACTTCTTCCTGGCCCTGATCCTCATCTTCAGCCCGGAGAAGATGGTGGCCACCCAGATGATCCCCTACCTCCGGGGCCAGTTCCTGGTGGACTGGGGCCTCCTCTCCGCGGGGACCATCCTCACCATGCTGGCCCCGATCCTGGTCTTCCTCCTCCTGCAGCGCTACTACATCCAGGGGCTGATCGGGGGGGCGGCCAAGTAGCCCCCGGGCTAGGCCCCTCCCAGGACCCTGCCCACCAGCGCCATGGCGGCCTCGAGGACCTCCTTTAGGTGCCCTTCTCCCTGGAAGCTTTCCGCGTACACCTTGGCCACGTCCTCGGTGCCGCTGGGCCGGGCGGCGAACCAGGCGCTGGCCGTGACCACCTTGACCCCTCCCAGGGGCTCCCCGTTTCCCGGGGCGTGGGTGAGGACCTGGAGGATGGGTTCCCCGGCGAGCTCCCGCTCCTTTACCTCCTCCGGGGAGAGGTGGGCGAGCCTGGCCTTGGCCTCGGGGGGGATGGGCAGGTCCAGGCGGGCGTAGTGGGGGCGGCCCAGGGCCTGGGCCAGCCCCTCGTAGAGCTCGTCGGGGGCCTTTCCCTGCTTGGCCAGGATCTCCGCCGCCAGGAGGCCCAGCAGGAGGCCGTCTTTGTCGGTGGCGAAGGGCCTGCCGTCGAAGCGGAGGAAGCTCGCCCCCGCGCTTTCCTCCCCGCCGAAGCCGAGCCAGCCCCCCAGGAGCCCCTCCACGAAGTACTTGAAGCCCACCGGGGTCTCGTAGACCTCCCGGCCCAGGGCCCGGGCCACCCGGTCCAGGAAGGCGCTGGTGACCGCGGTCTTGCCCACCTTGGCCCCCGGCCAGGCGCGGGTGGTGTAAAGGTGGTGGACGGCGGCCGCCAGGTAGTGGTTGGGGTTCATGAGGCCCCGCCGGGTGACGATCCCGTGGCGGTCGGCGTCGGGGTCGTTGCCGACGGCCAGGTCGTAGCGGTCCTTGAGGGCGAGAAGCCCCGCCATGGCGTGGGGGCTGGAGCAGTCCATGCGGATTCTGCCGTCGTGGTCCTTGGGCATGAAGCGGAAGGTGGGATCCAGGGTGGGGTTCACCACCTCCAGGTTCAGGCGGTGGTGCTCCGCCAGGCGCTCCCAGACCCTCAGGCTCGCCCCGCCCAGGGGGTCCACGCCAAGGCGCAACCCGGAAGCCCGGATGGCCTCCAGGTCCACCGCCTCCGCCACCTTCTCCGCGTAGAGCCCGGCATAGTCGAAGGCCCGGGCCCGCCCCAAGGCCTCCCGCAGGGGGAGGCGCCGCACCCCCTTGAGCCCTTCCTTCAGGAGGGCGTTGGCCCGCTCCTCGATGGCCCGGGTGACCCGGGTGTCCGCCGGGCCCCCCGTGGGGGGGTTGTACTTGAAGCCCCCGTCCTCCGGGGGGTTGTGGCTGGGGGTGAGGAGGACGCCGTCGGCCTTGGCCTCGTGGCGGGCGTTGTGTTCCAGGATGGCCAGGGAAACCAGGGGGGTGGGGGTGTAGCCCTCCTCCAGCTCGATGCGCACCTCGAGGCCGTTGGCGGCGAAGACGGAAAGCGCCGTGGCCCAGGCGGGCTCAGAAAGGGCGTGGGTGTCCTTGCCGAGGAAAAGGGGCCCCGTGGCCCCGAAGGAGGCCCGGAGGTCGGCGATCGCCTGGGCGATGGCCAGGACATGGGCCTCGGTGAAGGTCCCCTTGAGGCTCGTGCCCCGGTGGCCGCTGGTGCCGAAGGCCACCCTCCGGTGGGGGTCTTCCGGGTCAGGGCGTTCCTCGTAGTAGAGGGTGAGGAGCCGGGGGAGGTCCATACCCCCATCTTAAGGGGGGCGGGGAGGCCCCTAGGCCTCCCCGGGAGCACGGTGGGGCGCTTTAGGGTGTAGCGGGGGCCTCTTCCGCCGGCGCCTCCTCGGGCGCCTCCTCCCTCGGGGGGGCCAGCTCCGCCAGCACCTGGCCCAGGCGGTTTTCCACCTCGGCCCCCTCCCTCAGCTCCCGGATCAGGGCCTCGGCCTTTTCCTGGCGCTTCCTGGCCACCACCAGCTCCTTGGCCTCCTCCAGGCTTTCCCCCAGGGGGCGCACCAACTCGGGCTGGCGGTTGCGGATCAGGAGGACCATATAGGTCCCGTCCTCCAGCTTGAGCACTTCCGTCACCTCCCCCAGGGGGCCTTCGGGGAAGGCCTCCCGCACCCGGAAGACCAGCTGGTCCAGGATGACGGGGAGCTGCCCGGGGCGCACGGTGCCGTACTCCGTGGCCGTGCCCTCCTGGGCCCGGGCCAGGCCCTGGAGATCCCGGCTCCGCAAGGCCCCCTCCCGGAAGGCCCGGGCCTTGGCCTCCTCCCGGAAGCTCACCCCCACCACCTCGGCGCTGGCGGGCACGGTGAAGAAGGCGGGGTTTTCCGCGTAGAAGCGGCGGGCCTCCTCCTCGGTGGCGGTGAGGTCCTGGGTCCGGTAGAGGAGGTAGGCCTCGGCGATCTCGTCCCGGCTGCCTATGAAGGGCAGGCCGCTGGCCCGGGCTGCCTCCACCAGGAGCTCCCGCTCGATGAGGTCCTCCAGGGCCTGGGGCAGGAAGAACTGCACCGCCAGCTCCCCCAGGCCTTGCTGGATCAGGAGGGCGGTCTGGGGGTTGCCGAAGACCGGCTGGAGCACCTGGGTGAGGCGGATCTCCCGCTCCCCCACCCGGGCCACGGTGGGGTTCTGGTAAGCGTAGGGGCTCCCCTCGGCGAAGCGCACCTGGGCCCTTTGCCGGAGCTCCTCCAGGTAGGCCTCCAGGGCTGCATCTCCCTTGGCCGCCTGGGCGTCCCGCTCCACCCGCTCCCGGATCTCCTCAAAGTCGGACACCCTGGGGGGCAGGTACTCCTCCACCCGCACCAGGTAGAACCGCCCCCCGGCCTCCAGGGGTCCCACCAGGCCGGGCCCCCGGAGGGCGAAGACCGCCTGGGCCACCGGTTCGGGGAAGACCACCCGGCTCACCGGCCGGGGTTCCCTCTCCCCGGGCCCAGCTCCCAGGGCCCCGTCCCCCTCTGCCCCCACCCGGGAGTGCTCCCGGGCCAGGAGGGCGAAGTCCTCCCCGGCCCGGGCCCGGGCGAGGAGTTCCTCCGCCAGCCCCCTTTCGTCCACCACGATCTGCCGCGCCCGCACCCGGGGCTCGGTGCGGTAGTCCTCCCGGTGCACCTCGTAGTAGAAGCGCACCTCCTCGGGGGTGGGCCGGGCGGCGGAGCGGATCTGCTCCAGGCGCTTTTGGATCTGCAGCTGGTGGCGGATCTCCGCCCGCAGCTGGGCGTCGGTGAAACCGATCTGGTTCAGGAACATCTCGTAGGCCCGCTTCTCCCGCAGGCCGAACTGCTCACGGATGCGGTCCACCTCCCGCCGCACCTCGGCGCCCCCCACCCGCACCCGGGCCGCGTCCTGCTTGAGGGCTTCGGTGAGGATCACCTGCTCCAAGAAGTGGGTGTCCACCAGGGTCCGGAGAAGCCCCTGGGGGCTTGCGGCGTAGAGGGGATCCCCTCCCTGGAGCCGCAGGAGGTCCAGCTCGTGGACCGCCTGGCCGTTCACCCAGAGGATCGGCTGGCCCCGGGCCTGCTGCCCCGCCTGGGGGGTGAAGAGGAGGATGGCCCCCACGGCGAAGGCCAGGGCGAGAAAGCCGAAGAGGAAGGTGATGAACCGCTTGCTCAAGCCAAACACTTGACCGCCTCCTCCTTTGCGTGCTACCATGCTTCCCGCTGAGTGCGCCCGTAGCTCAGCTGGAGAGAGCGTCGGCCTCCGGAGCCGAAGGTCAGAGGTTCGAGTCCTCTCGGGCGCGCCATTTTCCTTTTGGTACCCCGGAAGGCCCTGGGTACGAGGGGATTCTAGCACACTCTTCCTGAGAACTGGGTTTAGCATGGGGGGGTGCTGCCCCTTTTGGCCTGGCTGCACGCGGCCAACGACCTCTTCTCCAACTTCCTCACCCCCCTCTTGCCCAAGCTCATGGCCCACTTCGGGGTGGGCTTGGGTACGGTGGGGCTTCTGGTTTCGGTCTACTCCCTCACCGGTAGCCTCCTTCAGCCCCTGGCCGGCCTCATCGCCGACCGCGCCGACCGCAGGCTGCTCGCTGCCCTAGGGCCGGTGCTGGTGGCCCTGGGGATGGGTTCTTTGGGCCTCTGGCCCCGGTTTGAGGTACTCCTTTTGGTGCTCGCCTTGGCGGGCCTGGGCTCAGCCCTCTTCCACGCCTCGGGGGCCAGCCTGGTGGGGGAGCTGGCCCCTAAGGACCGGCGGGGGTTCTGGCTTTCCTTCTTTGGCTCGGCGGGGTACCTGGGCCTCTCCCTGGGCCCCATCGTGGCCCTCTTCGCCGTGGGGGCCTGGGGCCTTGCGGGCCTGATCTGGCTCACCCCCCTGGCCCTCCTGCCCGCCCTCCTCCTCTTCCGGCTGCCCCCCGTCCGGCGCCAGGGGCGGCCTGCGGGCTTCGGGGACTTCCTCCGGGTCTTCCGGGGGGATGTGGCCCGGCTTTGGGGCATGGCTACCCTGAGGAGCCTGGTCTTCATGAGCTTCGCCACCACCCTGCCCTACTGGTTCGCCCAGAAGGGCCTCCCCGACGCTTACACCGCCTTCAGCCTCTCCGTCTACAGCTTTTCCGCCACCCTGGGGGCTTTTCTGGGAGGAACCCTCTCCGACCGGCTGGGCCGCAAGGCGGTGCTGGTGGGGACCCTGGCCTTCGGGCTTCCCCTCTACCTGGCCCTCCTCCTCCTCCCCCCGGGGGGCCTGGCCTACCTCCTCCTCCTGGCGGTCACCGGGGCCTTGATGAACGCCGGCATCCCCGTGGCCGTGGCCCTGGCCCAGGAGCTGGAGCCGGGGCAGACGGCCACGGTCTCGGGGCTGCTCATGGGCTTCACCTGGGGGTTTGCCGGGCTCCTCTACGCCCCCATCGGCCACCTGGTGGAGGCCTACGGGGTGATGCCCGTGTTGCTGAGCCTGGGGGTCCTGATCCTGCCCGCCTGGGCCCTGGCCCGCTCCGTGGGGGAGCCCAGGCCCCGGGAGGCCTGAACGCCCGGGCGCCCCCCGGGGGAGAGGGGAAGGGAGGTGCCCGTGGCCCTTTGGGGGCCATAAAAGGCCAATGGGCGGACCCTCCCCCTGCCTGGGGACCGGGCCCTTTGGGGGCTCGCCCCGCGGCCCGCCCTTAAGATGGGGGCATGAGGATTCTCCTGGCCACGGACGGCTCCTTCCAGGCAAGGGGGGCGGAGGTGCTGGCGGAGTGGCTTGGCTACAAGCTCTCCGCCAAGCTGGTGGTCCTCTTCGTTCGCGACGCGCGCCTCATCCGGGTGCCGGAGCTTTTGGACTTCGGGGCCCTCACCATCCCCGTTCCCACCTACCGGGAGGAGCTGGAAAAGGCCCTGGCCGCTAAGGGGGAGGCCATCCTGGAGCGGCTCGGGAAGACAGCCCGGGAGGTGGGCCTCGAGGTGGAAGCCCTGGCGGAGACCGGCCTCCCCCACGAGGTCATCCTGCGCCACGCCCGCTCCGCCGACCTCCTGGTCCTGGGACGGAGCGGGGAGACCCACGGGGCGAGCTTCCTAGGCCTGGGCAGCACCGCCGACCGGGTCCTCCGGGCCTCCCCCGTCCCGGTGCTGGTGGCCCCGGTGGACTACGTGGAGCTCGCGGGGGCCATCCTGGGGTACAACGCCTCGGAAAGCGCGGTGCGGGCCCTGCACACCCTGGCCGCCTTGGCCAAGCCGCTGGGCCTCCTCGTGCGGGTGGTGAGCGTCCACGAGGATCCGCACCAGGCGGGGGCCTGGGCTCAGGAGGCGGAGACCTACCTGAAGGACCAGGGGGTGAGGGGCGAGGCCCTGGTCCTCTCCGGCGACCCGGCGGAGCACCTCCTGGCCCTCCAGGGCCCCTCCGACCTCCTGGCCCTGGGGGCCCCGGTGCGCCGCTTGGTCCTGGGAAGCACCGCGGAGCACGTGCTGCGCCACGCGGTGGGCCCTGTGCTCACGGTGCGCTGATCCCTAAGGGGGTTCTCCTGGTATAATGACCTTCCCCTCGAGGAGAGGAGGTGTTATGACCGTTCGCCAGGTGTTGCTCCGCAAGGGGAGCCAGGTGTACGCCGTTCCCCCCAAGGCCACGGTTTTGGAAGCCTTGCAGAAACTGGCCCAGCACGATGTGGGGGCCCTTCTGGTCATGGAGGGCGAGGCCCTGGTGGGCATCTTCTCCGAGCGGGACTACGCCCGCAGGTTGGTCCTCCTGGGGCGCTTTTCCAAGGACACCCGGGTGGAGGAGGTCATGACCCCCAACCCCATCACCATCGGGCCGGAGGCGGACCTCGCCGAGGTCATGCGCCTCATGACCGAGCGGCGCATCCGCCACCTCCCGGTGGTGGAGGAGGGGAAGGTGGTGGGGGTCATCTCCATCGGGGACGTGGTCAAGGCGGTCATCACGGAGCAGGAGGTGCTCATCGAGGGCCTCACCCGGTACGTGACGGAAAACCGCTAGAGGGGCTTTCCCCCGGGAACCCCCTGGACCGCAGGCCGCCCCTTGCGCTATCCTTGGGGCATGGCCTTTCCCGCCCCCCGCTGGTGGCCCGGCTAGGCCCCGGGGTGGAGGTGGCCTTTCCCCCGGGGTGCACCCCGGGGGTTTCCCTTGGGAGGTGGGATGGAGACCCTAAGGCCCTTCCGCAAGACCCGGCTCGCCGACCTGGAAACCCCGGTGACCGCCTACCTGAAGCTTTCGGAAAAGGCCCCGGTGAGCTTCCTTCTGGAGTCGGTGGAGCGGGGCAGGCAGAGCCGCTTCTCCATCGTGGGGGTGGGGGCCCGGCGCACCTTCCGCCTCAAGGATGGGACCTTCACGGTGAACGGGGAGCGGGTGGACGCGCAAGACCCCTTGCGCACCCTCTACGGGATGGTCCACGCCCCCCTGGAGCGCCCCCCCGACCTTCCCCCCTTCTTCGGCGGGGTGGTGGGGTACGCCGCCTACGACCTCATCCGCCACTACGAGCGCCTGCCCGCCCTGAAGCCCGACGACCTGGGCCTCCCCGACCTCCTCTTCGTGGAGCCCGAGGTGGTGGCGGTCTTCGACCACCTGAAAAGCCTCCTCCACCTGGTGGCCCCGGGGACGGACCCGGAGGAGGCCGAGGCCCGGCTCCTTTGGGCCGAGAAGAAGCTTAAAGGCCCGCTTCCCGGGGTGCCGGGGGAGCGGCCGGGGGGAAGGGCCCGCTTTGAGCCCGACATGGGCCGGGAGGAGTACCTAAGGGCGGTGGAAAGGGCCTTGGAGTACATCCAGGCCGGGGACATCTTCCAGGTGGTCCTCTCCTTACGGCTTTCCTCCCCTCTTACCGTGCACCCCTTTGCCCTATACCGGGCCCTTAGGAGCGTGAACCCGAGCCCCTACATGGGCTATTTGGACCTGGGGGAGGCGGTCTTGGTTTCGGCGAGCCCCGAAAGCCTTCTCCGCTCCGATGGCCGCAAGGTGGTCACCCGGCCCATCGCCGGCACAAGGCCCCGGGGAAAGGACGAGGAGGAGGACCAAAGGTTTGCGGAGGAGCTCCTACGGGATGAGAAGGAACGGGCGGAGCACGTGATGCTCCTGGACCTTTCCCGCAACGACATCGGCCGGGTTTCCGCCTTCGGCACGGTGCGCGTTCTGGAGCCCCTGCATGTGGAGGGGTACTCCCACGTGATGCACCTGGTGTCCACGGTGGAAGGGGTATTGGCGGGGGACAAGACCCCCCTGGACGCCCTGGCCAGCGTCCTCCCCATGGGCACGGTCTCGGGGGCCCCCAAGATAAGGGCCATGGAGATCATCGAGGAGCTGGAGCCCCACCGCCGGGGGCCCTACGGGGGAAGCTTTGGGTATCTGGCCTATGACGGGGCCATGGACGTGGCCCTCACCTTGCGCACCTTCGTGATCGCGGGCGGCCGGATGCACGTGCAGGCGGGGGCGGGCATCGTGGCGGACTCGGTGCCGGAAAGGGAGTACGAGGAGTGCTGGAACAAGGCGAGGGCCCTCCTGAGGGCGGTGGAGATGGCGGAGGAGGGGCTATGACCACCCCACCCTGGCCCAAGCCAGGGCGGGGGTCCCGAAAAGGAGGCGGGCAGGATGAGGGTGCTGGTGATCGACAACTACGACAGCTTCACCTACAACCTGGTGCAGTACCTGGGTGAGCTTGGGGCAGGCCCCATCGTGTGGCGGAACGACCGCTTTGCCCTGGAGGAGGTGGCGGCCTTGGACCCGGACCGCATCCTCATCAGCCCGGGTCCCTGCACCCCCCTGGAGGCGGGGCTTTCCCTACCCCTGATCGGCCGCTACGCCCCCCGCTACCCCATCCTGGGGGTCTGCCTGGGGCACCAGGCCATCGGCATGGCCTTCGGGGGGAAGGTGGTGCCCGCCCCCATCGTGATGCACGGCAAGGTGAGCGCCATCCACCACGACGGCACCGGCCTCTTCCGGGGCCTCCCGAGCCCCTTTCCCGCCACCCGCTACCACTCCCTGGTGGTGGAGGCGGTGCCGGAAGACCTCCTGGTGAACGCCTGGGTGGAAGAGGCGGGGGGGCGGACGGTGATGGGCTTCCGCCACCGCCACTACCCCACCCACGGGGTGCAGTTCCACCCGGAAAGCTACCTGACGGAAGCGGGTAAGCGCATCCTCAAAAACTTCCTGGAGGACCCATGGACGCGCTGAAGCGGGCGCTTTTGGGCGAGGTGCTCGGCGAGGAGGAGGCCCATGGCCTCATGCGGGCCATGATGGCCGGGGAGCTTTCCCCCGTGCAGGTGGCGGGGGTGCTCACCGCCCTGGCCCTGAGGGGGGAGACCCCCCAGGAGATCGCCGCCATGGCAAGGGCCATGCGGGAGGCGGCGAGGCCCTTGCCGGTGGGAAGGCGGCCCCTTTTGGACATCGTGGGCACGGGGGGGGACCACCAGGGGCTTTTGAACCTCTCCACCCTGGGGGCGCTGGTGGCGGCGGGGGGGGGGGTGGCGGTGGCCAAGCACGGGAACCGGGCGGCAAGCTCAAGAGCGGGCTCGGCGGACCTCCTCGAGGCCCTGGGGGTGGACCTGGAAGCCCCGCCCGAAAGGGTGGGGGAGGCCATCGAAGCGCTGGGCTTCGGCTTTCTCTTCGCCCGCCTCTTCCACCCCGCCATGCGCCACGTGGCCCCGGTGCGGGCGGAGCTTGGCATCCGCACCGTCTTCAACCTCTTAGGCCCCCTCACCAACCCCGCGGGGGCGGACCGGTACGTGCTGGGGGTTTTTAGCCCCAGGTGGCTTGCCCCCATGGCCGAGGCCTTGGCGCGCCTGGGGGCAGGGGGCCTGGTGGTCCACGGGGAGGGGGCGGACGAGCTGGTCCTGGGGGAGAACCAGGTGGTGGAGGTGGGGCGGGGGGCCTATGCCCTCACCCCCGAGGAGGTGGGCCTTCCCCGCTTGCCCCTCGAGGCCCTAAAGGGCGGCCCCCCCCAGGAGAACGCCCAGCTGGCCAAGGCCATTCTGCAGGGGAAGGAAAGGGGCCCCCACGCCCAAGGGGTGGCCCTGGCGGCGGGGGCGGGCTTCTACGCGGCGGGCAAGGTGGCCACCTTGGGGGAGGGGGTGCGCCTGGCCCGGGAGGTCCTGGCCTCGGGGGAGGCGTACCTGCTCCTGGAGCGCTACGTGGCCTTCTTAAGGGGCCGATAACCTTTCCGCCTTGCCCTTACGAAGCCAGGGTGGGGCCCCCATCGGAGTTCTCTGGGGTGGCCCTACACCCAGCTCACCGCCCCGAAGGTGTCCTCCCGCCTGGGGCTGGTGGAGAAGAGGACCACGGGCACCCCGGTGTATTCCTCGATGAGCTCCAGGTAGCGCCTTAGGGATGCGGGAAGGTCCTCCCGGCTTCGCACCCCAGAAAGCTCCCCCCAGCCCGGAAGCTCCAGGTAGCGCACGGCCTCGGGGCTCGCCTCTCCGGGCCGGGCCCCATCCAGGTATTCCACCGCCACCTTAATCCTGTCCAACCCGGAGAGCACGTCCAGCTTGGTGAGGGCCAGGCCGTCAAACCCGTTCACCTCACAGGCGTACTTGAGGGCTACCAGGTCCAGCCAGCCCACCCGCCTGGGCCGGCCCGTGGTGGTGCCGTACTCCCCGCCCCTTTCCCTTAAATAATGGGCCAGCTCCCCTTGGAGCTCCGTGGGGAAGGGACCCTCCCCCACCCTCGTGGCGTAGGCCTTGGCCACCCCGTAGACCTTGGTGATGGCCTTGTGGTTTAGCCCCGTGCCCACCAGGATGCCCCCCACCGTGGGGTGGGAGCTGGTCACGTAGGGGTAGGTGCCGTAGTTGAGGTCCAACAGGGTGGCCTGGGCCCCCTCAAAGAGAAGCCGCTTGCCTCGCTTGAGGGCTTCCCGCAAGAGGCTTCCGGTGTCCGCCACAAAGGGGGCCAGGATCTCCCGCATCCGATAGAGGTCGGCCATGGCCTTTTCCTCCGTGTCCCAGCCCGCTTCCCGGGTGGAGTTGGGCTTTTCCAAGAGAAGGCGGCGCACCCGTTCCCTTAACACCTCTTCCTTTAGGAGGTCCCCAGCCCGGATCCCCACCCTCCTGGCCCGGTCGGAATAGGCGGGGCCGATGCCCCGGCCAGTGGTGCCCACGAAGTTGTGGCGGCTTTCCACGTGCTTGTGGTGGGGGAGGACCAGGTGGGCCCTTTCCGAGACCAGGACCTGGGGCTTGAAGCCTTCCTTTTCCAGGGCGGAAAGCTCCTCCTGGAAGCGGAAGGGGTCGATGACCATCCCGTCCCCCAGCACGTTCACCGCATGGGGATGGATAACCCCCGAGGGCAGGAGGTTCAGCTTGAAAACCCGCCCCTCCGCCACCACCGTG
This sequence comes from Thermus thermamylovorans, assembly GCF_004307015.1. Lineage (NCBI taxonomy): Bacteria > Thermotogati > Deinococcota > Deinococci > Thermales > Thermaceae > Thermus > Thermus thermamylovorans. Next base: position 29,422 of record NZ_SIJL01000011.1, on the reverse strand, counting down.
TGGCCAGCGTTGGCCCCGCCCTGGTAGCGGATCACATAGTCGGCTTCCTGGGCCAGGGCGTCCACCACCTTGCCCTTGCCCTCGTCCCCCCACTGCGCCCCGATGATGGCGACTCCCGGCATCCTCTTAAGCTTACGCCAGGCGGAAGGGGTTGAAGTCCGTGTCCCGGTCGTAGACGTCCACCCCTTCGGTCCGCTTGAGGAACCCCACCGCCTTGTAGGTCAAGGGAAGCAGCAGGACCTCCACCCCCACCTTGAAGAGGTAGTTGGAGACGAAGACGGCCAGGAGCAGCTCCCCCGGCCAGACCCCATAGAAGGCCACCAGGAGGAAGATGGCCGTGTCCAGACCCTGGCCCACCAGGGTGGAGAGGAGGGCCCGGAACCAGAAGTGGCGCCCTTCGGTCCGCACCTTGAGCTTGGCCAGCAGGTAGGCGTTGGCGAACTCCCCCACCAGGTAGGCCAGGAGGCTCCCCAGGACGATCCTGGGGGCAAGGCCCAGGAGGAGGGTGAAGGCCTCCCCGTAGGCCTCCGTCCCCTCGGGAGCGGGGAGGGCAGCCACCATTTGGAAAGTGAGGGTGGCGAGGAGGAGGGTGAGGAAGCCAATCCAGATGACCCGGCGGCTTTTCCGGTAGCCGTAAACCTCGGTGAGCACGTCTCCGAGGATGTAGGCCAGAGGGAAGAGGAGGGTGCCCCCATCGAAGGTGAAAGGCCCCAGGGCCACCACCTTGGTGGAGGCGAGGTTGGAGGTGAGGAGGACGGTGGCGAAGAGGGCGGTGAGGAGGTCCAGGTACCTCACTCTTCCTCCGGGCGGAGGGAGGTGATGAAGGGCAGGTTGCGGTCGAACTGGGCCCGGTCCAGGCCGTAGCCGTAGACGTAGGCGTCCTCGATCTCAAAGCCCAGGTAGTGGATGGGCACCTCCACCTGGCGGCGGGCGGGCTTGGAGAGGAGGGCGGCCACCCGGATGGAGGCGGGCTTCCGGGCCTCGAGGTAGTCCAGGAGGTAGGCGAGGGTGAGCCCGGTGTCCACGATGTCCTCCACCACGATCACGTCCCGACCGTGGATGGGAAGCCTGAGGTCCTTGATGAGCTCCACCTCGCCGCTAGAGCGGTAGGCGTTCCCGTAGGAGCTGATGGCGATGAAGTCCAGGGTAAGGGGCAGGGGGATGGCCCGCACCAGGTCCGCGGTAAAGACGAAGGCCCCGTTCAGCACGCAGACCAGATGGGGGGTCTTGCCCTGATAGTCCCGGGCGATCTGGGCTCCCAGCTCCTGTACCCGTTTGGCGATGGCCTCGGCGCTGATCTGCACGGGTCCGTTCCCCGCGGCGAACATGCCCTTCATTCTAGCCCGCTTTCCCGCAAGAGAGCCGCCACCTCCTCCTCGGAGAGCCTGCGCCACCTCCCTGGGGGCAGATCCCCCAGGCGGATGGGGCCCACCCGGACCCGAAGGAGGCGCCGCACCGGGTAGCCCACCGCCCGGAGCATCCGCCGCACCTCCCGCTTCCTCCCCTCGGCCAGGGCGAGGAAGGCCCCCCCGGGGGCGGGGCGGCAGAAAAGGGCCCGGGCAGGGCCGTCTTCCAGCTCCACCCCCTGCACGAGCTTCCGGCAGACGGCCTCCGGCAGGCTGCCCCCCTCGGTCCAGACCCGGTAGACCTTCTTGACCCCGTGCCGGGGGTGGGTGAGGCGGAAGGTAAGCGCCCCGTCGTTGGTGAAGAGGAGGAGCCCCTCCGAGTCCCGGTCCAGGCGGCCTATGGGGTGGAGGCCGGGAATAGGGGGGAGGAGGTCGAAAACCGTCTTTTGGGCATAGGGGTCATGGCGGGTGGTGGTGTAGCCTTTGGGCTTGTGGAGGGCCAGGACCACCCGCTCCTTCGGGGGTTCCACCCGTTTCCCGTCCACCTCCACCAGGTCCCCCGGTCCCACCTTCTGCCCCAGGCGGGCCAGGGCCCCGTTCACCCGCACCCGGCCCTCGAGGATGAGGCCTTCCGCCTTCCTGCGGCTTCCCACCCCGGCCCGGGCCAGGAAGGCTTGCAGGCGTATCATGGGAACTTGGGCGGACGCTTTTCCTTGAGGGCCTTCAGGCCCTCCTCCAGCTCTTTACCGGAAAACCCCAGAAACTCCAGGGCCAAGGACACCTCAAAGTGGGGCACGAAGGTGCGGAGCCATCCGTTCAGGGCGTGCTTGGTGAGGCTTAAGGCCTCCTTGGGGCCTTCGGCCAGGCGGGTGGCCACCTCCAGGGCCTTGGCGTAGACCTCCCCGTCCTCCACCGCCAGGGCCACGAGGCCGAGCCTTTCTGCCTCCTCCCCGGTGAGGGGTTCGTTCAGGAGGAGATGGTACTTGGCCTTGGCCAGGCCCACCAGAAGCGGCCAGAGGAGGACGGCGTGGTCCCCCGCCGCCACCCCCAGGCGCAGGTGGCCGTCCAGGAGCTTTGCCCCCTTGCCCGCCACCGCCACGTCCGCGGCCAGGACCAAGGCCAGCCCTGCCCCCACCGCCACCCCCTCCACCGCGGCCACCACCGGCCTCGGGAAGTTGATGGGGCCCAAGACGAGCTCCCGGGCCTCCCAGAGAACCCGCATCAGGGCCTCGTGGGAGGCGCGCATCTCCTCGATGAGGGCGAAGGAACCCCCGGCGGAGAAGACCCCGCCTTCCCCCCGGAGGAGGACGGCCCGGACCTCCTCCTGGGCCTCGAGGTCCCGCCACACCCGGGAAAGCTCCCGGTGGAGAGCGGGGCCCATGGCGTTGAGCTTTTCCCCCCCAAAGGCGATCTCCAGCACCCCCGGCCGGGGCCAGGCGAAGCCCAGGCTTGGGTACCGGTTTCCCAGGGTCGTGATATCCATCGTACCCTCCTCTAACACATGGTGAGCCCGCCGCTGACGCTCAGGGTTTGGCCAGTGATAAAGCCGGCCTTTGCGGAGGCTAGAAAGAGCACCGCCTCTGCTACCTCCTCTGGCTGGGCCAGGCGCCGCATGGGGGTGGCCCGGACCATGGCCTCGAAGAGCCCCTCGTGCCCCTGGCGTAGGGCGTGGAGAAGAGGGGTATCTGTGAGCCCTGGGGCCACGGCGTTAACCCGAACGCCGTATCGGGCCACCTCCCGGGCCAGGGCCTTGGTGAAGGCGATCACCGCACCTTTGGCTCCCGAGTAGACCGCTTCTCCCGAACTCCCTACCCGCCCTGCGTCCGAGGCCACGTTCACAATGGCTCCCCTGCCCCTGGCCACCATTTGGGGCAGCACCTGGCGGCAAACGTGCAGAACCCCTTTGAAGTTCACGGCAAGGATCTCCTCCCAGAGCGGTTCTTCGGTTTCCAAAAAGGGTGCGATCCGGTCCACCCCTGCTGCGTTCACCAAGACCTCCAGCTCGCCAAAGGCCCTCAAGGCTGCTTCCACACCTTTGACCACGCTCTCCTTCAAGCGGACGTCCATGGAAATGGGAAGCGCCTCGGCCTCCAGAGCTCTGGCCGCTTCGGCCACCCGGGCTGCCCCTTCCCCGTTGAGGTCGGCCACCGCCACCCTAGCTCCTTCCCGGGCCAAAGCCAAGGCCACGGCCCGTCCAATCCCTGAGGCCCCGCCCGTCACCAAGGCCCCCACTCCCTTAAATGCTCCCATGGGTCCAAGCATAAGGCGGAAGGTTGCCGGATGGTAGAATCCCCTAGGCATGGCCCTTTACGCGGTGGACAAGCCCCTCCACCTGACCTCGCACGACGCGGTGGAGGAGGCCAGAAGGCGCCTCGGCACCCGCCGGGTGGGGCACACGGGCACCCTGGACCCCTTGGCCACGGGGCTCCTCCTCCTGGTTTCCGAGGAAAGCACCAAGCTGGTGCCCTACCTCTCGGGGGAGGACAAGGAGTACCTGGCCTGGATCTCCTTCGGGGCCACCACGCCCACCCTGGATGCGGAGGGGCCCGTAAGCGGGGAGGCCCCGGTGCGCTTCGACCGCAAGGATCTGGAGAGCGCGCTCCCCTCGTTTCTCTCCCTCAGGGAGCAGGTCCCCCCCCTCTACTCCGCCATCAAGGTGGGGGGTAAGCGGGCCTACGAGGCGGCCCGGGAGGGGAGGCCTCTGGAACTTGGGCCCCGTCCGGTCCGGTACCTGGAGGTGGAGCTTCTGGCCTTTGACCCCGAGCCCACCCCCCACCCCATCGCCCCCTCGGCCAGGGGCTGGCGCCTGGCGGAAAAGGGGGGGCGGAAGGTGGAACTCCCCGCTCCTCTGGGCCCCTACCCCACCGCGGTGGTCCGCCTGGTGGTGGGTCCCGGCACCTACGTGCGGGCCTTTGCCCGCGACCTGGGAGAAAGGCTCAGGACCAAAGCCTTCTTGGCGGGGCTGGTGCGCACCCGCATCGGCAAGGTGGGTTTGGAGCGGGCGGTGCGGCTTTCCGAGCTTTCCCCGGACAAGGCCATTCCTGAGCCGGATGTCCTGCCCTTCCCCGTGGTGGAGCTTTCCCACACCGAGGCCCGGCGCGTCCTGGAGGGGGTACCCCTGCCCATCCCCGCCCTGGGCTATGTGACCCTGGTGGACTCGAGGCGGCGGCTTCTGGCCATCGCCGAGGGCGACGGCTTCAAGCTCAAGATCAAGCGGGTGTTGGTCAAGGAGGCCTAGTATGGTGATCGGCGTGCCCAAGGAGATCAAGACCCTGGAAAACCGCGTGGCCCTGACCCCAGGTGGCGTGGAAAGCCTGGTCCGCCGCGGCCACACCGTCTTGGTGGAGCGGGGGGCCGGGATGGGTTCGGGGCTATCCGACGCGGAGTACGAGCGGGCCGGGGCGGAGCTGGTGGGCCGGGAGGAGGCCTGGGGGGCGGAGCTGGTGGTGAAGGTGAAGGAGCCCCTGCCCGAGGAGTACCCCTTCCTGCGGGAGGGGCTCATCCTCTTCACCTACCTGCACCTGGCCGCGGATCGCGGCCTCACCGAGGCCATGCTGCGAAGCGGGGTCACGGGGATCGCCTACGAGACGGTGCAGCTCCCGGATGGCTCCCTGCCCCTCCTCGTCCCCATGAGCGAGGTGGCGGGGCGCATGGCCCCCCAGGTGGGGGCCCAGTTCCTGGAGAAACCCCACGGGGGCCGGGGGGTGCTCCTCGGGGGGGTGCCCGGGGTGGCCCCGGCCAGCGTGGTGATCCTGGGGGGCGGGACCGTGGGCACCAACGCCGCCAAGATCGCCCTGGGCATGGGGGCCCAGGTGACCCTTCTGGACGTGAACCACCGGAGGCTCCAGTACCTGGACGACGTCTTCGGGGGAAGGGTCATCACCCTCACCGCCACCGAGGCCAACATCAAGCGGAGCGTCCAGCACGCGGACCTCCTCATCGGGGCGGTTCTGGTGCCGGGGGCCAAGGCCCCCAAGCTCGTCACCCGGGACATGCTCCCCCTGATGAAGGAGGGGGCGGTGATCGTGGACGTGGCCGTGGACCAGGGGGGGTGCGTGGAGACCATCCGCCCCACCACCCACGCGGAGCCCACCTACCTGGTGGAGGGGGTGGTGCACTACGGGGTGGCCAACATGCCGGGGGCGGTGCCCAGGACCAGCACCTTCGCCCTCACCAACCAGACCCTGCCCTACGTGCTGCGGCTGGCGGAGAAGGGCCTGGCGGCCCTTTTGGAAGACGGGGCCCTCCTCAAGGGGCTCAACACCCACCAGGGGCGCCTCACCCACCCGGGGGTGGCCGAGGCCTTCGGCCTACCCTACACCCCCCCGGAGGAGGCCCTGAGGAGGTAGGATGCCAGGGCGCGTGACCCTTACGGAAAACGCTTTGGCCGCCCTCCTGGCCCTGGCGGCCCACGAAGTGCCGGGGGTGGTGGGCATGGCCCCGGCGGGGCTCAAGGACCAGGTGGTGCGCATCCTGGGACGGCAGGAGGCCAGCGAAGGGGTGGTGGTGCGCCAGGACCCGGCGAGCCCCGGGAAGTACACCGCGGACTTCTACGTGGTGGTAGCCCTGGGCACCCGCATCCCCGCGGTGGTGGAGTCCTTGGCGGAACGGGTGGCCTTCGCCGCGGAGCGGTTCGCCGGGGTGGAGCTTTCCCAGGTGCGGGTCCACGTGGTGGGGGTGGGGCGTGGCTAGCTGGACCCCGGGGGAGCTGGCGGAGGCCTTCCGCTACGCCACGGACTGGTTCCGGGTCTACGTGGAGGAGCTCAATGCCCTCAACGTCTACCCCGTGCCCGACGGGGACACGGGTACCAACATGCACCTCACCCTGGAGGCCGTCCGGCGGGAGCTGGACCTCGCCGACACCTCCCGGATGCCCGAAGTGGCCCGGGCCATCGCCTACGGGAGCCTCCTGGGGGCCCGGGGCAACAGCGGGGTGATCCTCTCCCAGATCCTGAAGGGCTTCGCCGAGGCCATCCGCCGGAAGGACCTTCTGGACGCATCCATCCTGAGGGAGGCTCTGCGCCTGGGGGCGGAGACGGGCTACCGGGCGGTGATGAAGCCCGTGGAGGGCACCATCCTCACCGTGGCCCGGGCGGCAGGGGAGGGGGCCAAGGGGGAGGGCCTCGAGGCCACCTTGGAGAGCGCCTTGGCGGCCGCGAAGGAGGCCCTGGAGAGGACGCCCGAGCTTCTCCCAGTCCTCAAGCAGGCGGGGGTGGTGGACGCGGGGGGCGCGGGGTACGTGCGTTTCCTGGAGGGCCTCAGGGGCTACGCCTTGAGGCTCCCTCTCCCCGAGCCCCCCAAGGTGGAGCGCTACGCCCAGACGGCCTTCGCCACCGAGGCCTTCGGCTACTGCACGGAGTTCCTCATGGAGGGGGTGGAGGTGCCCATCGAGCGGATCCAAGAGGCCGTGGCCCCTTTCGGGGATTCCCTCCTGGTGGTGGGGGCCGAGGGCTATGTGAAGGGGCACATCCACACCGATGACCCCGATGGCCTCCTGGCCGCCGTGGCCCGCTTTGGCCGCATGGTGCGCACCAAGGTGGAGGACATGACCCAGCAGCACACGGAGATCCTGGCCATGGCCGGGGCGGCGGCGGAGGCCCCGCCCCCCACGGGCCTTTTGGCCGTGGCCCTGGGGCACGGGGTGGCCCGGGCCTTCCGCAGCCTGGGAGCCCGGGTGGTGGCGGGGGGGCAGACGCAAAACCCCAGCGTGGAGGACCTCCTTTCCGCCATCAGGAGCCTCCCCAACCCCAAGGCCATCCTTCTGCCCAACAACCCCAACGTCTTCCTGGCGGCGGAGGAGGCGGCAAGGCTCGCCGGGGAGGGGGGGAAGGAGGTCCACGTCCTCAGGACCCGCACCATGGGCCAGGGCCTGGCGGCGGCGGTGCGCTACTTCCCCGAGGGGGAGCCGGAAGAGCTCCTGCCGGAGATGGAGGCGGCCATGGCGGGGGCCAGGACCCTGGAGGTCACCTGGGCCAGCCGGGACGCCGAGGTGGACGGGGTGAAGGTGCTCAAGGACAAGCCCATCGGCCTCCTGGACGGCCGGCTGGTCCTGGTGGGGGAGACCCCGGAGGAGGTCCTGGAGGGCCTCGTGCGCCTGGCGGGGGAGGGTAAGGAGATCCTCACCCTTTTCCTGGGACCGGATACCCCCAAGGAGCCCGCCCAGGCCTTGGCGGAGAGGTTTCCCGCCCTGGCGGTGGAGATCCTCCCCGGGGGGCCCGACCTCTACGCCTACCTGGGGGTCTTGGAGTAGCTAAAGGGAAGCCTAACCCCCGAAGGGCCCCGTCGCGCTAAAGTGGGGGAGAAAGGTGGCCATGCGGCTTGCCCTCTGGACCCTCCTCCTCTTGCCCCTTGCGGCCTGCAACCTCCAGGGGCCGCCCCCGGTGAGGGACGGGCTGGCCGTGGGGGAGAGGCGGCTGGTGGACCTGGAAGCCGCCCGGGTGGGAGCGGGGGACCGGGTAAGCCCCAGCGTCCGCGTGTACTGGCTGCGGCTGGAGGAGGACGGGGCGGTGAGGGTGGGCGCGGTCTCCCAGGGGCTCGGCCTCCAGGCCCGCCTCCGCCTGCTCCTCCTGGACGAGCGGGGGGTGGTGCAGGCGGTGAGCGTGGCCCCCCACTGGTTCGCCGCCGAGCCGGGGGTGGCCCCCTTGGGCCTGGCCCCCCAGATCGCCACAAGCCCCGCCGACCCCGGGGTCCGCCTCAACCTCCGGGGGCAGGCGGGCCAGGTCTTCCAGCTGCGGGTGGAAAACTACGCTCCCAGGGCCGACCGCGTCCGCCTCTACGCTCAGGCCTTCACTCCCAACCCCGCAGGCCAGGGGGAGGCTTTCACCGCGGGAAGCCGGACCGGGGCCATCGAGTTTGCCCGGCAGTTCGACCGCTACGATGTTTCCCAGGCCAGCGGGTACCTGCGCCTCGCCTACGCCGGTCCCCTGGACCTGGTGGCCCTCCTCTACCGAGGCCCCGGCGATCCCGCTCCCCGGGCCCTGGATCCCCTGCGCAACTGTGCCCCCGTCGACGGGGCTACCCTCCTGGTGGTCCGCGACCGGGCCCTGGTCCGGGCGGGGTTTGACGAGGAGGGCAGCGGCCGCTACACCCTGAGCCTGTCCGCCACCCCTTGCCCCTAGGGCCTCTTTGAGCGGTTTGAGCCCTGGCTAAAGGCCCCTTAGTCTTCTCTTATCCCGGAACCCGGGATCTTGTCCCTGTGCGGCGGCGCTGATAAGATATTGGACACAGTCTATCTCCCTCTGTCCCCCATCCCATGAGGGGATGACCTCATCTTTCTCACGGCTTTCCGGGAATCTCCCGCATACTCAGGGGCGTTATGCGGGGCTTCCTCCTCGTGCTTCTCTTCGCCCTGGCCCTTTTCCAAGCCGTGGCCCAGTCCTCCGGGCGACGGGTGATGGTTTTGGAGGCCACCGCCTACACCTCGAGCCCCCGGGAGACCTGGGGCAATCCCTTCGTCACCGCCACGGGTACCCGGACCCGCATCGGCGTCTTGGCGGTGAGCCGCGACCTGCTCGGCGTCCTGCCCTACGGTACCCGGGTGCGCCTCCGGGACCTGGGCACGGTCCACGGGAGGGGGAAGGGGCAGTTCGACCCCTTTTTCCGCGAGGTGGTCTTCGTCGTTGAGGACACCATGAACGCCCGCTGGCGCAACCGGGTGGACGTGTGGATGCCCGACCGGGCCACCGCCCTCCGCTTTGGGCGCAGGCTCGTGGAGCTGGAGGTGGTGGAGCTGCCGCAGCGCTGAGGGCCGCCCCTGGTCCCCAGGGAGGCCCCGGAGCCCGAGGACGGGCCCTTGCCGGGATGCCGCCCCCGCCCCGTATCCTCGTCCTATGCGCTTCGCCCTCTTCCTGGCCCTGGCGCACCTGAGGCGCAGGCCCCTGCAGACCGGCCTGGCCCTCCTGGGGGTGGGGGTAGGGGTGGCGGTTCTGCTGGCTGCCCTTTCCCTCACCAACGGGTTCACCGGCGGCCTGGTGCGGGCCACCCTCAAGGCCTACCCCCACCTGGTCCTCTTCAGCTTCACCGAGGAGCTTCCCCCCTTGCCGTTCCACCCGGAGGTGGAGGCGTACGCTCCCTTTGCGGCCACCAAAGCCCTCCTCACCCGGCCCGCGGAGGGGGCCCGGGGCCCAGGGGTGGACTTCGCCACCCTGGTGGGTCTGGGGGAGGGGGGAGAAGGGCTTTACCCGGAGCTGGGGCTCAGGGTAGAACCCGGGGGAATCTACCTGGGCGCGGCCCTCCAGCACGCCCTGGGGGCCTTTCCGGGGGACCGGATCTACGCCCTTTCCGCCGCCCAGGAGCGGGTGGAGCTTAGGGTGCTGGGCTCCTTCCGCACGGGCAACTACCTCCTGGACTCCGCCTACGCCTTCGTGGACCTGGGAACGGTGGAGCGCCTCGCGGGCCTCCGGGCCCAGGGCTACCAGGTGCGGCTCAAGGACCCCTGGCGGGCCCGGGAGGTGGGCTGGGCCCTGGCCGACACCCGTTTCTTCCCCCAGTCCTGGCAGGACACCCAGCGCACCCTCTTGGAGCAGCTGGCCCTCCAGAAGCGGGTGCTGGGGATCCTGGTTTTCCTGATCGTGGCGGTGGCGGCCCTGGGGGTGGCGAACCTCCTGGTCCTGAAGGTGGTGGAGAAGACCCCGGAGATCGCCCTCTTGCGGGCCATGGGGGCCTCGAGGCTCACCGTGGGCCTGGTCTTCGCCCTGGAGGGGGTCCTGCTGGGGGTAGGAGGCGTCCTCCTGGGCAACCTTCTGGGCTACCTCCTGGGCCTCTACCTGGCCTGGCGCCCGGTGGACCTCCCCGGGGAGCTCTACTTCCTCACCCACCTGCCGGTGGAGATGCGCCTTGCGGACTTCCTCCTGGTGAGCGGGGCGAGCTTCCTGGCGGTGGTGGCCTCCTCCCTGCTCCCCCTCCTCCGGGCCCTCCGGGTCCAGCCGGGGGTGGTGCTCCGGTAGTTGCCAAAAGGGCCCCTCTGCCCTAGACTCGTTAGGGCGGGCCGGTGTAGCTCAGCGGCAGAGCAACCGCCTCGTAAGCGGTAGGCCGCCGGTTCGAATCCGGCCACCGGCTCCAGGCAAAGCCCCCCTCGCCCGCGAGGGGGGCGGCCTTTTCGGGGTCCCCCGCTCCCTGGGTCGGGGCTCTGCCTACCGACCGGTGCGGGCCTTGTCCGCGCGGGGCCACCGGCGAAAGGGCGCCCAAGGCCCCCCTAGGGGAGGGAGGTGTTTTGCGGAAGAGGGTGCCAGACCCCTCAGAACAGCCCCGGAGGTAGCGGGAGTCTTTCCAGCATGGCCCGGGTGAGATGGGGCACCGCCTCCCGGTAAAGCCCCCGGTAGTAGGCCTGCACCAGGGGGCCGTTCAGGTAGGCCACCAGGGCCTCCGGATCCAGACGCACCCCTTCCTTGGGGAGGAGGTGGAACTCCTCCCGCCAGGGGTAGGCCCGCCCGTCCCAGGCGGCCACCACCCGGTAGTGGCGGGTGTGGCCCACCACCAGGTGGGGGATGGCGTAGAAGGGCTTGAGGAGGTGGACGGCTTCCTTGGGGAAGTAGAGGCCGGAGTGGGGGGTCTCGTAGTCCACCCCCCCCGGCAGGAGGTTTCTCCCGGTGAGGACGGGCACCAGGCCGGGGCCTGGATGGGGGCGGGTGAGGGGGTGGGCCTTGACCTCCGGGCTCCTGGCGGCGAAGTGGATGCGGAAGGCTTCCCCCAGGGGAACCCCCTCCCCCTCCATTCCCAGGGCTTTGGGGTCGGGAAAGCGGACCATCTCCCCCCGCCAGGAGGGGGCCTCCAAGAGGAGGAGGGGCGGGCTTCCCTCCCGCAGGGCCTCCGCGTCGTAGAGGCGAAGCCCCCTCCCCCCCTTGCGGAACCGCAACACCGTGGCCCGCACCTTGAGGCCGGGGAAGGCCCGTCCCAGGTAGAAGACCTCCAGGGCCCCTTCCCGGGCCAGGAAGGCCCGGAGCTTTTGGAACTCCTCCAGCACCATCCAGCCCGCGGGGACCACGTAGACCAAGAGCCCGCCGGGCTTCAGGAGGCGCACCCCCTTCTCCAGGAAGGCCCCGTAGAGGTTGTAGCGCCCGTGCCAGGTGGCAAAGGTCTGGCGGTAGCGCCTGCGCCTCTCGGGGGCCAGCCTGGCCCCGGCCCCCAGGGCCCCATAGGGGGGGTTGCCCAGGATGAGGTCAAAGGCCTCCCCGGGTTCCCAAAGGAGGAAGTCCGCCCGCACCCCCTCCGCCCAGGGGGGGAGGTCTAGGGCCAGCGGGTCCAGCTCCACCCCCAGGAAGCGGTAGCCTGTGCCCTGGGCCTCCCGGAAGGCCCGGAGGAAGGGTCCGTGGGCGCAGGCGGGCTCCAGCACCCACCCCCCCCTGGGGGCCTCGGCCAGGCCCACCATGAAGGCCACCAGGGCCTCGGGGGTTGCCACCTGGCCCAGGCTCCTGGGGGAGAAGGGTAGGGAAGAGGGCATCTAACGGGTGACGCCGAGCCTCTTTCCCACCTTCCCGTAGGCCTCGAGGGCCCGGTCCAGCATTTCCTTCGTGTGGGCGGCGGTGACGATGTTGCGGATCCGGGCCTTGCCCCGGGGCACGGTGGGAAAGCCGATGCCCACCGCGAAGACCCCCTCTTCCAGGAGGAGGCGGCTCGCCTCAAAGGCCAGGGGGGCTTCCCCGAAGAGGACGGGGGTGATGGGGGTCTGGCTCCCCAGGGTGTCGTAGCCCAGGCGGGCGAGCTCCCTCTGGAAGTAGCGGGTGTTCTCCCAAAGCCTTTCCACCCGCTCGGGCTCCTGCTGGATGAGCTCCAGGGCCCCCAGAAGCGCCCCCACCACCGCCGGGGGGTGGCCCGTGGAGAAGAGGAAGGGCCTCGCCTTGTTGACGAGGAGGTCCTTGAGCTCCAAGGCCCCGGCGGCGTACCCCCCCACCACCGCCCAGGCCTTGGAGAGGGTGGCCACCTGGATCACGTCAGGGTCGGTGTGGAAGCCAAAGTGGTGCACCGTGCCCTTGCCCATCTCCCCCAAGACCCCGCTCCCGTGGGCGTCGTCCACGTAGACCACCGCCCCGTACCGCTTGGCCAAGGGCACGATGCGGTCCAGGGGGGCGATGTCCCCGTCCATGGAGAAGACCCCGTCGGTGACGATGAGCTTGAGGCCTTCGGTGTCGTGGGCCTTGAGGAGCTCCTCCAGGTGGTCCACGTCCGCGTGGCGGTAGACCAACCGGGTGGCCTTGGTGAGGCGGAGGCCGTCGATGATGCTGGCGTGGTTCAGCTCGTCGGAGAAGACCAGGTCCCCCTCCTGGAGGAGGGCCCCCAGCACCCCCTGGTTGGCGGTGAAGCCGGACTGCAGGACCAAGGCGCTTTCCGTGCCCTTGAAGCGGGCCAGGGCTTCTTCCAGCTCCAGGTGGTAGGTGAAGGTGCCGGCGATGGTGCGCACGGCTCCGCTTCCCGCCCCCCACCTTTCCAGGTACTGGCGGGCCTTCTCCTTCAGGTGGGGGTGGTTGGCGAAGCCCAGGTAGTTGTTGGAGGCCAGGTTCACCACCTCCTTGCCCTCCACCCGGGTCACGGGCTCCTGGGGGGCCTCGAGGACCTTGGGGCGGATGTAGAGCCCCTCCCGCTTCAGCCGCTCCAGCTCGCTCTGCACGCGGGCGCGCAAGGGAACGCTCATGGCCCTATCTAAACCCCGCCGGGCCCTCCCTGTCCAGGTGGGGGGCCTCACACTCCCCTGACGGGAGGGTGCTACCTTGGGGCTAGGGAGGTGGTAGTGCTTCCATGAGGGGGGTGTGGCAGGCGGAAACCGAGGCCGAGCGGCTGGAGCGGCGGGTGAGGTTCCAGGAGCTCCTCTACCGCCTCCGGGGGGAGCCGGACACCCTGCTGCCCTTCCACCAGGCCCTGGCCCTGCGGCCCAAGGGGGAGCGCCACCTGGGCCTCCGCACCATCGAGGTGGACAAGGTGGTGGGCTCCGTGGACCGCTACGAGGACTTCGACCGCCACTTCCTGCCCAAGACCCCCCACACCCTGGAGCGCTGGAAGCGCCTTAGGGCCCTGGCGCTTGCAGGGGTGGAGTTTCCTCCCATTGAGGTTTACCAGGTGGGGGAGGCCTACTTCGTCAAGGACGGAAACCACCGGGTGGCCCTGGCTAGGGCCACGGGCCAGCGCTTCATCGACGCCTACGTCATCGCCCTGGAGGTGCCCGTGCCCGTGGAACCGGGGGACACCTTAAAGGACCTTATCCTGAAGGGGGAATACGCCCACTTCCTGGAGCGAACCCGGCTCAAGGAGCTGGTGCCGGAGGCGGAGGAGATCCGCTTCACTGCCTTGGGCCGCTATGACCTGCTCCTTTCCCACATCGCCACCCGGCGCTACTTCAAGGGCCTCGAGGAGGACCGGGAAATCCCCTGGGAGGAGGCGGTGGTGGACTGGTACCGGGGCCTCTACCAGCCCACGGTGGCGGCCATCCGCCGCCTGGGGCTCCTTGAGGACTTCCCCGGGCGCACGGAGGCCGACCTCTACCTCTGGGTCATGGACCACCGCCACTTCCTGGCCCAGGAGCTGGGGGTGGACCTGGGCCCCGAGGAGGCTGCCCGCTCCTACGAGGCGCGGTTTGGGCCGTGGTGGAAGCGGTGGGGGGGCGTCCTTAAAGGCGTATGGCGCCTCCGGGAACGGGTTTCTTAGGGGACCCTTTCCCAAGGGAGACCACGGGGGCCACCTCGCTGGCTTGACCCCTGCGCCTGCACCGTTTATCCTGTATACAGGATGCAAGCTTTGGGTTTCCGTCGCCCCAACCAGGTGCGCGAGGCGGTCTACCGCCACCTGAAAGACCTCCTCCTCTCCGGGCGCTTCGCCCCAGGGGAGAGGCTTTCCGAGCCCCTTTTGGCCCAGGAGCTTGGGGTGTCCCGTACCCCGGTGCGGGAGGCCCTCATGCGCCTGGCCGAGGAAGGCCTGGTGGAGCTCGTCCCGGGGAAGGGGGCCCGGGTGCGGGCCTTTAGCCCGGAGGAGGTGGAGGAGGTCTACGGGGTGCGGGCCCTTTTGGAGGGGGAGGCGGCGCGGGAGGCGGCCCAGAGGGCCACTCCTTGGGAGCTTACCGAGCTGGAGGCGTACTTAAAGGCCATCGACGAGGTGGCGGCGGAGGACTACCCGGAGCAGATGCGCCGGGACCTGGAGTTCCACCGGGCCCTGGTGCGGCTTTCCGGGAACAAGACCCTCTTTCGCCTCTACGAGGACCTCCTCTCCAGCCTGGCCCTGGTGCGAAGCGCCCTCCCCACCCTCTCCCAGGAGGCGGCCACCCGCCGGGAGCATTGGGCCATCCTCGAGGCCCTACGGAGGCGGGACCCGGAAGGGGCCAAGCGGGCGGTGGAGGCCCACGTGGGGCGCTTTCGCGACCTGGTGGTGCGCAGGCTGAAAGGAGGGGTATGAACCTGGACCTTTGGTATCGGCAGGCGGTGCTTTCCGTGGCGGGGAGTCCCAGGGTGGAGGCCCTGATCAAGACCCGGGCCAGGAGCCTGGTGCGGCGCTACGTGGCGGGGGAGAGCCTGGAGGAGGCCCTCCAGGCGGCGGAGAGATTAGAAGTCCAAGGGGTCCACGCCATTTTGGACCTCCTGGGGGAGATGGTCCATAGGGAGGAGGAGGCCCGCGCCTTCCAGAGAGGCATTCTGGAGCTCGTCCGGGCGGTGGCCGAGCGCCCTTGGCCCAAGTACATCTCCTTGAAGCTCACCCAGCTGGGCCTGGACCTCTCCGAGGCCCTGGCCCGGGAGCTTTTGCGGGGGATCCTCCGGGAGGCCGAGCCTAAGGGGGTGTTCGTGCGCCTGGACATGGAGGACTCCCCCAGGGTGGAGGCCACCTTGCGCCTCTACAAGGCGCTCAGGGAGGAGGGCTTCAGCGGGGTGGGGCTCGTGCTCCAGAGCTACCTTTACCGCACGGAAAAGGACTTCTGGGACCTCCTCCCCTACCGGCCCAACCTCCGCCTGGTGAAGGGGGCCTACCGGGAGCCCAAGGAGGTGGCTTACGGGGACAAGCGCCTCATCGACGCCGAGTTCCTGCACCTGGGGAAGCTGGCGCTAAAGGAGGGGCTTTACGTGGCCTTCGCCACCCACGACCCCCGCCTCATCGCCGAGGTGCAGCGCTACACCCAGGCCATGGGCATCCCCAAGGAGCGCTTTGAGTTCCAGCTCCTCTACGGGGTGCGTCCCGAGGAGCAAAGGCGCCTGGCCCAGGAGGGCTACACCGTGCGGGCCTACGTGCCTTACGGCACCCACTGGTACCCCTACCTAAGCCGGCGCATTGCCGAACGGCCCGAGAACCTCTTTTTGGTGCTGAGAAGCCTCTTGGGAGGCTAGGAGGAGGATGCCATGACCGTGGAACCTTTCCGCAACCAGCCCATCGAGACCTTCGGGACGGAGGAGGCCAAGCGGGAGATGCGGGAGGCCCTGAGGCGGGTTAAGGCCGAGTTTGGCCGCCACTGGGGTCTCTACATCGACGGGGCCTGGATGGATACGGGGGAGAAGATCCTCTCCCTAAACCCCTCGGCCCCCAAGGAGGTGGTGGGAAGCGTGGCCAAGGCCGGGCGGGCCGAGGCGGAAGCCGCCCTGGAGGCCGCCTGGCGGGCCTTCAGGACCTGGAAGGACTGGCCCCAGGAAGACCGGAGCCGCCTCCTCCTGAAGGCGGCCGCCCTCATGAAAAGGAGAAGGCGGGAGCTGGAGGCCGCCCTGGTCTACGAGATCGGCAAAAACTGGACCGAGGCCAGCGCCGAGGTGGCCGAGGCCATCGACTTCCTGGAGTACTACGCCCGCCAGGCCCTCCGGTACAAGTACCCCTCCGTGGAGGTGGTGCCCTTCCCTGGAGAAGACAACGAGAGTTTCTATATCCCCCTGGGGGCCGGGGTGGTCATCGCCCCCTGGAACTTCCCCATCGCCATCTTCACCGGGATGATCGCGGGACCCGTGGTCGTGGGGAACACCGTGGTGGCCAAGCCCGCAGAGGACACGGTGGTCATCGCCGCTAAGGTCTTTGAGATCTTCCACGAGGCGGGCTTCCCCCCCGGGGTGGTGAACCTCCTGCCCGGGGAGGGGCGGGAGGTGGGGGCCTATTTGGTGGAGCACCCC
This sequence comes from Thermus thermamylovorans, assembly GCF_004307015.1. Classification (NCBI taxonomy): domain Bacteria; kingdom Thermotogati; phylum Deinococcota; class Deinococci; order Thermales; family Thermaceae; genus Thermus; species Thermus thermamylovorans. The sequence continues at coordinate 13,017 of NZ_SIJL01000011.1, read as the reverse complement.
CGGACCCGGTTCATCAACTTCACCGGGAGCCTCGAGGTGGGCCTTTGGATCCACGAAAGGGCGGCCAAGCTGGCCCCCGGCCAGAAGTGGATCAAGCGGGTCTTCCTGGAGCTTGGGGGCAAGGACGCCCTCATCGTGGACGAAACCGCCGATTTTGACGCGGCCACGGAGGGCATCCTCATCTCCGCCTACGGCTTCCAGGGGCAGAAGTGCTCGGCGGCAAGCCGCCTCATCGTCACGGAGAAGGCCTTTGAGCCCTTGATGGAAAGGGTCTTGAAGCGGGCCGAGCGCCTGGTGGTGGGCCCCGCGGAGGAGAACCCCGACCTGGGCCCCGTGGCCTCCAGGGCCCAGGAGGAAAAGGTCCTTTCCTACATTGAGATCGGCAAGGGGGAGGGCCAGCTGGTCCTGGGGGGGGAGCGCCTGGAGGGGGAGGGGTACTTCATCGCCCCCACCGTCTTCACCGAGGTGCCCCCCACGGCCAAGATCGCCCAGGAGGAGATCTTCGGCCCCGTGCTCTCCGTGATCCGGGTGAAGGACTTCTCCGAGGCCCTGGAGGTGGCCAACGGCACCGTCTACGGCCTCACCGGGGGGGTCTATTCCCGCAAGCGGGAGCACCTGGAACGGGCCCGTCGGGAGTTCCACGTGGGAAACCTCTACTTCAACCGCAAGATCACCGGGGCCCTGGTGGGGGTGCAGCCCTTCGGCGGCTTCCACCTCTCCGGCACGAACACCAAGGCGGGGGGGCCCGACTACCTCCTGCACTTCCTGGAGATGAAGACCGTGGCGGAGCGCTTTTAGGGGTTGCCTCTTCCCCAGGCCCCCGGAAGAGGCCTGGGGAGGGGTTTCTTAGGGGTGCCGAGCCCCTTGACCCTGCCCTCTATTCTGGTATAATCCCCACCAAGGTGGGGTATGAAGGTCCTTAGGCACAGGGCTTTCGCCCGGCTCATCCTGGCCTACGTGGTGGCCCAGGCGGGGAGCAAGATCCACCGGGTGGCCCTCCTGGTCCTCGTCTACCTCCTCACGGAAAACGCCCTCTGGGTCTCCTTGGTCCTCGGGGTCCAGCTCCTGGGCACCGTGGTCTTCTCCCCCCTCCTCTCCGCCTGGGCCGACACCCAGGACCGCAGGCGGCTTCTCGTCTGGTCGGACCTCCTCCGGGTACCCCTGGTGGCCCTCATCCCCCTCCTGGGGGCCAAGAGCCTTCCCGTCCTCCTCCTCCTGGTCTTCCTCATCGAGCTCTGCCGCGACCTCCACGACCCCATCCAGAACGCCGTGGTCCCCGACCTGGTGCCCAAGGAGGAGGTGGACGAGGGCAACAGCCTGGTCCTCCTGGCGGACCGGCTCTCCGAGGTGCTCTTCGTGGGGGCCGCCGGGGTCTTGGTGGCCACCTTGGGGGCGGAGTACGCCTTCTACCTGAACGCCGCCACCTATCTGGCCTCGGGGCTCATCCTCCTGGGCCTGCCCTCCCTGCGGCCGCGGCAGCTCCCCAAGGGGGCCTTTTTCGCCCGGGTGAAGGAGGGGATCGGCCACCTGGTGGGCCACCCCACCATCCGCCGGGCGGTGGGTACCCTCTTCGTGGCCGCGGCCTTCGGCTCGGTGGAGACCGCCCTTGGGGTGGTCCTGGCCATCAAGTGGCTGGGGGTGGGTTCGGCGGGCTTCGGCTTCATGGAGGCGGCCATGGCCCTGGGGGCCATCCTGGGGGGTCTCGCCATGCCCTACCTCCTGAGGCGCATCCCCCGGGAGCGGCTCTTCCTCCTCGGCCTTTTGCTCTTTGGGATCTTCGAGGCCTCCGTCGGGGCCTTCCCCGTCTTCGCTTGGGTGCTGGTGGCCTTCTTCCTGGGGGGGTTTCTGAACATGGTCTTCATCGTCCCCGCCCGCTCCATCCTGCAGCTCAACACCCCCCAGGAGATGCGGGGGCGGATCTTCGCCGCCTTCAGCGCGGTGATGAACGCCGCCGTCCTCATCGGCACCATGCTGGGCGGGGCCCTGGAGGGGTTCATCGGGGCCCCCATGGTCTTCCTCCTGGCGGGGAGCATGGTGAGCCTGGCCGCCCTCTACACCCTGCTCATCGGCGGCATCCCCGCCCCCCGGGAGGAGCGCCAGACCCTGGCCTGAGCCCCGGCCTCCAGGCCGTGCCCTCTGCCCCTTTGCCCCTCCCGCCGGGGTCCCCACCCCGAGGCGGTCAGGGGGGGTATCAGGCTTCCCGGAGCCAGCGGGCCGCCTCCAGGGCGTAGTAGGTGAGGATCCCCTGGGCCCCGGCCCGCCTCAGGGCATGGAGGCTTTCCAAAACCGCCCGCCCTTCGTCCAGCCAGCCCTTTAGGCCTGCCGCCTTCAGCATGGCGTACTCCCCGGAGACCTGGTAGGCGAAAAGGGGCTTGGCGAAGCGGCCCTTGAGGGCGGCGAGCACGTCCAGGTAGGGCAGGGCCGGCTTGACCATGAGGAGGTCCGCCCCCTCCAGGTCGTCCAGGTGGGCCTCCCTGAGGGCGTCCCAGAGGCCCGCCCTCGGGTCCATCTGATAGCCTGCGCGGTCCCCGAACCGGGGAGCGCTCCCCGCCGCATCCCGGAAGGGGCCGTAGAAGGCGGAGGCGTACTTGACCGCATAGGAGAGGATGGGCACATGGGCAAAGCCCCCCCGGTCCAGGGCCTCCCGGATGGCCCGCACCTGGCCGTCCATCATGGCGCTCGGGGCCACCACGTCCGCCCCCGCCTGAGCCTGGGAGAGGGCGGTCTTGGCCAAAAGCTCCAGGGTGGCGTCGTTGTCCACATAAAACCCCGAGGGGCCTTCCCGCACCACCCCGCAGTGGCCGTGGTCCGTGTACTCGCAGAGGCAGGTGTCGGCCATCACCAGAAGCCCGGGCAGCTCCTCCTTGAGGAGGCGGATGGCCCGCTGCACGATCCCCTCCTCCGCGTAGGCCCCTTGGCCCAGGGGGTCCTTGGCCGCTTCCGGCAGGACGCCGAAGAGGATGACCCCTCCCAGGCCTGCCTTCAGGGCCTCCTCCCCCACCCGGGGGAGGGCCTTCAGGGGATGGCGGAAGACCCCGGGCATGGAGGGGACCTCTTCCGGTTCCCCGCCCTCCTTCACGAAGAGGGGCAGGACCAGGTGGCGGGGGGAGAGGTCCACCCCGGCCACCAGGGGACGGAGGAGGGGAGAGCGGAGCCTTCTGGGGCGGTCCATGGCTTCCACTATACTCATAGGGGAGGGGCCATGAACCTGCAGAAGCTCCTGAAGGAAGCGCAGAAGGCCCAAAAGAAGGCCGCGGAGATCCAGGAGAGGCTGGAGACCCTAAGCGTGGTGGGCACGGCCCAGGGCCTGGTGGAGGTGGAGGCCAACGGCCACGGCAGGATCCTGGCCCTGCGCCTCAAGCCCGAGGCCTTGCAGGCCTTTGCCGACGACCCCGAGGGCCTGGAGGACCTCCTCTTGGTGGCCATCCAGGACGCCCAGAGGAAGGCCCATGAGCTCTCGGAAAAGGAGATGAGCCGGGAGCTGGGGGGCGTGGGGCAGATGCTGGGGAAGCTCTTTTAGCCCCAGGCGGGCATGGGCCTGCCTGGGGGCCCCGGGGAAACAAGCGTGAGGTACCCTGAAAGCCTTCTCAAGCTTGCCCGCGCCCTCTCCCGCCTGCCGGGGGTGGGCCCCAAGACCGCCCAGCGGCTGGCCCTGCACCTGGCCTTCCGCCGGGAGGCGGCGGCGGACCTGGAGGCCGCCCTCCGGGGTCTGGAGGGCCTTGGGGTCTGCCGCCTCTGCGGCAACCTGGCGGAGGGGGAGCTTTGCCCCATCTGCCAGGACGCGGGCCGCGACCGCCGGGTGATGGCCGTGGTGGAAACCGTGGCCGACCTCTTCGCCCTGGAGAGGAGCGGGGAGTTTCGGGGGCTTTACCACGTGCTGGGGGGGGCCCTGAACCCCCTGGAGGGCGTGGGGCCCAAGGAGCTCAACCTGGAGAGCCTCTGGCCGAGGCTTGCGGGGGTGGAGGAGGTGGTCCTGGCCACCTCCATGACCGTGGAAGGGGAGGCCACCGCCCTCTACCTGGCGGAGGAGCTCCGCCGCCGGGGGATCCGGGCCACCCGCCCGGCCTACGGCCTGCCCGTGGGGGGAAGCCTGGAGTACGCCGATGAGGTAACCCTGGGGCGGGCCTTGGAGGGCCGCAAACCCCTTTAGGGCCATGCCGGCGCCCATTCCGGGTCGGGGGTAGAGGGGGCCCCGCGTTGTGGAAGAACTGCTGCAAAGCCTTTTGGATCGCGTGGAGGGCGCTTTCGCCGCGGCCATCGGCACCCTGGAGGGGCTTTTGGTGGAGGGGGTGCGGCGCAGGCGGGTGGACCTGGAGGCCGCGGTGGCCGAACACGCCGCCCTCTTGCGCCAGGCTAGGGCGGCCTACGCGGCCAGCCTGGGCACCCCCGGGGTGGAGGAGCTCCTGGTGGCCGGGTACCCCGTGGTAGGCTATGCCCGGATGGTGCGCCCTCTCTCCGGCCCCAGACCCTGGGAGGACCTCTTTCTCCTCTTGCTCATGGGCCCGGAGGCCAACCTGGGGCAGGCGCGCCTCGCCTCGGCCAGGGGTATGGAAGGGCTCGCAGAGGTGGTAGGATGGCCTACCTAGAGAGCCTGGGGCCTCTTAAGGTGCGGCGGGCGGTGCTCACCGGTCTGGACGGGCTGGTCATCGAGGCCCTGGGCCGGGGGGCGCCCCCGGCGGAGGTCCTGGCGGCGGAACTGGCCTCCCTGGTGCGGCACATGGCCCCTCTGGCGGGGGCCCTTTCCGGGGAGGTCCGCCGCTTCACCGTGGCCACGGAGGACCAGGAGGTGCTGGCCTTGCGGGTGGGAGACTACATCCTAGGGGCGGTGATCGAGCGGGGAATGGACCGCAAGGCCATAGGCCAGGAGCTTTCCCGCATCGCCCTGCGGGTGCAGGGCCTTTGAGCCCGCAATCCCTCTCCCCGCTGGCCCTTAGCATGAGGAGGCATGGTGGAAGAGGCCCTTAGAGAACTCAAGGCCACCCGGGGCGTGCGGGTGGCGGCCCTTCTCAGCGAGGACGGGTTCGTGGTGGAGGAGGTCCGGGACGAGGAGGCTCCCCAGGCGGCCCTCCTCTCGGCCCGGGCGGCCACCGTCTTGGGCACGGCCAAGGCCCTGGCCCAGACCCTGGCCCAGGAGGGGGTGGAGGAGGTCATGGTAGAGTACCCCGAGGGGGCCCTCCTTCTGGTGCCCCTGCCCGGCCACCACCTGCTTCTCCTGCTGGACGGGATGGGAAGCCTGGGCCGGGCCCGCCTGGCCCTGAAGAAGGTCCTGCCCCAAGTAGAGGAGGCGCTTTCATGAGCGAGATGAAGCTGGACATCCAGATCGACAAGGACACCGCTTTCGGCCGCTACACCAACCTGGCCCTGATCGCCCACACCAAGAACGAGTTCATCCTGGACTTCGCCCTTCTGCAGCCCCAGGGGGGGGCCATGGTGGTGAGCCGGGTGATCACCAGCCCGCAGCACGCCAAGGCCCTCCTCAGGAGCCTGGCGGAGAACGTGGCCCGCTACGAGGAGGCCTTCGGTCCCATCCCCGAGCCGGTGGCGGAAGGCCAGGCCTGAGGTTCTCCCGGCCCCAGGCCCCACGGCGATAGGGCTTTGCCCCGGTGCTGAAACCCAGTGCCCGCGTACGGGGGTCGCCCCATGGGCAAGGGCCAGAGCGCCCTGCCCATGGCCTTTTTGGGGCCCCCGTCGGGGCGCAAGCCCGACGGGGTACCTAGAGGTTCTCCCGCCACCAGTCCAGGTAGGCCTTGAGCCGGGCGATGCGGCGGTCGGGACGGCCGGAGCGGGAGAGCTCGTGCCCCTCCTCCGGCACCCGGAAGAAGCGGGTCTTCACCCCCAGGTGCAGGAGGGCGGTGTACCAGGTCTCCCCCTGGTCGATGGGGCAGCGGTGGTCCCCTTCGGCGTGGACCACAAGGGTGGGGGTCCGCACCCGGTGGACGAGGCGCAAAGGGCTTTTCTCCCAAAGGATCTCCGGCCTCTCCCAGGGCTTGGCGAGGAGCTCCAGGAAGGTGAAGCGGGGGCCGATGTCGCTGGCCCCGAAGAAGCTCAGCCAGTTGCAGATGCTCCGGTCGGTGACCGCCGCCCGGAAGCGCCCGGGGTGGCGGGCGGTGAGCCAGTTCACCATGTACCCCCCGTAGCTCCCCCCGGCCACCCCCACCCGGGCGGGGTCCAGGGGGAAGTGGACCAGGACGTGGTCCAGAAAGCCCAGGAGGTCCCCCTCGTCCCTTTCCCCCCAGGCCCCCTCCAGGAGGGCGAAGTCCTGGCCGTAGCCGGTGGAGCCCCGGGGGTTGGCGAAGGCCACCGCGTACCCCGCCTGGCGGAAGAGCTGGAACTCCAGCATGGGCGCCCGGCCGAAGGCGGTGTGGGGCCCCCCGTGGATGTAGAGGATGACCGGGTGGGGTCCTGGCCCTTCCGGGAGCAGCACCCACCCCGGCACCCGGTGCCCTTCGGGGCTTTCCCACTCGGTGTAAAGGGGCTCGGCTAGGGGGAGGGCAACCCCCTCATTGGGGTCGAAGGGACCCAGGGGCCCCTCGAGGCGGGCCGGACGGGTGAAGTCCTCGGTGAGGAGGAAGAGGCCCCGCTCCGTGGGGGTGAAGGCGAGGACGCTGCCCCCTGCGGAAAGGGCCTCCGCCCTGCCGGAGAGGTCCACCCGGTAGAGCCGGGCCAGGCCCGCCTCGGTGCGCACCAGGTAGACCCCGTCCCCGCCCCACCGGGGCCCTTGGGGGTAGGCGCCGTAGCGCAGGTCGCTGTTCACCGAGTTCAGGAGGCTCCCCTCCAGGAGCACCCGGGCCTCCCCGTCCCGCAGGTGGTAGAGCCGGGCCTCCGTGCCCCCGGCCCGCTCGAAGGCGTGGCCCAGGAAGAAGAGCCCCTCCGGGCTCCACTCCAGGGCGAAGATGGGGCCCACCCCCCCGTAGACCTTTTGCAAAGCCCCATCCTGCAGGAGGTAGAGGGTGTCCCGCCCCTCCGCCTGGGCCGGGACGTCCTCCGCCATCACCAGGTAGAGCCCCTCGGGGGCGAAGGCCATCTCCTTGGGGGCGGGGTAGCGGTCCAGAAGAAGGCGCTTCTCCCCGTCCTTCCAGAGGTAAAGGGCCACGTTGCCCTCGGGCAGGAGGCCGCGGCCGTCGAACTTGAAGGGCCAGCCCTCGTAAACCCGGGGGCTACCGGGCTTCGGGGCCTCCTTGAGGGCCAGGAAGGCCACCTCCCCCCCGGGGCCCAGGGCGTAGTCCAGAACCCCCGGGGTCTCCGTGAGCCTCTCCGCCTCGCCCCCCCGGAGGTCCAGGCGGAAGAGCTCCTGGGCTTCCCCCACCTTGCGCAGGAAGTAGGCGTAGGGGTGGGCGTAGCGGGGCTTTTTGGCCTCCTCCCGGGTGAGGAGGCGCAAGGTGCCGTCGAAGAGGGCGAGCCGGGAGCGGTACCGGGGTGGCTCCCCCTCCACGATGTCCGTGAGGAGGAGGAGGGGGAACCCTTCGGGGCCAGGGGTGAGGTCGGAGAGGAAGCGGAGCCTGAGGAGAACTTCCGGTCCCATAGGCCCATGATACTGACCGGTCATTCACCTGCCCAGACCCCGCCCCAAGGCAGGGCCCTGGCGCGGGCGAAGAGGGCGTACTAAGCTGGGCCCCATGGACCGGGACGAGCTGGTGCGCTACCTGGACGCCTACCTGCGGATCGGGGACTTTCCCCAGGACCCCTCCCTGAACGGCCTGCAGGTGGAGGGGAAGCGGGAGGTGCGCAAGGTGGGGGCGGCGGTGGACGCCGCCGAGGCCACCTTCCGCCGGGCCCTCGAGGAGGGGGTGGACTTCCTCCTGGTGCACCACGGCCTCTTTTGGGGGAAGCCCTTTCCCATCGTGGGCCACCACAAGCGCCGCCTGGAGCTCCTTTTCCAGGGGGGCATCAGCCTCTACGCCGCCCACCTGCCCCTGGACGCCCACGAGGAGGTGGGCAACAACCCCGTGCTGGCCCGGGCCCTGGGGCTTGTGGCCCTGGAGCCCTACGACGTGGGGGTGCGGGGCCGCTTCCCCCAACCCACCCCCCTGGTGCGGGTGGCGGACCGGCTGGGCCAGCTCACGGGCATGACCCCCCTGGTGCACCAGGGCGGGGCGGAGGTGGTGGAAACCGTGGTCATCGTCTCCGGCGGGGCGGCGGGGCTCGTGGGCCGGGTGGAGGCCGACCTCTTCATCACCGGGGAGCCCAAGCACGGCGTCTTCCACGAGACCTTCGAGCGGGGCCTCAACGTGATCTACGCCGGGCATTACGACACCGAGGTCTTCGGGGTGAAGGCCTTGGCCCGCCACCTGGAGGCCCGCTTCCGCCTGCCCTGGGTCTTCCTGGACCACCCCACAGGGCTATGAGGGGGGTGTTCCTGACCCTCGAGGGCCTGGACGGCTCGGGCAAGTCCACCCAGGCCCGGCTCCTGGCCCAGGCCCTGGAGGCCCGGGGGCTAAGGGTGCGCCTCACCCAGGAGCCCGGGGGAGGGCTTCCCGGGGTGCGGGACCTGCTCCTGAAAGGGGAACCCCTTTCCCCGGAGGCGGAGTACCTCCTCTTCAGCGCCGACCGGGCGGAACACGTGCGCCGGGTGATCCTCCCCGCCCTGGAGGCGGGCTTTTGGGTCGTCTCCGACCGCTACCTGGACTCCAGCCTGGCCTACCAGGGCTACGGCCGGGGCCTGTCCCTCCCCTGGTTGCTGGCGGTGGCCCAGGAGGCCACAGGGAGCCTGAAACCCAGGCTCACCTTCCTCCTGGACCTGCCCCCGGAGGAGGCCCTCGGGCGGGTCAGGGACCCCGACCGCCTGGAGGGGCTAGGCCTCCCCTTCTTCCAGAGGGTGCGGGAGGGGTACCTGGAGCTCGCCCGGGCCGAGCCCCAGCGCTTCCGGGTTGTCCCGGCCGCGGCCCCCGTGGAGGAGGTCCACCGGGCGATCCTGGCCCACCTCGAGGGCCTCCTGGGGGTAGGATAGGGGCATGGCGCCCCGGCGCTGGGCCCTTTTGGCCTTGTTCCTCCTTCTGGGGGTAGGGTTTGCCCTCTGGGCCCTGCAGCGGGCCCCGGGGGAGGGCCCGGCCTTTCCCCGCAGCACCCTCTGGGTAGAGGGGGAGGGGGTCCGCCACCACCTGCGGGTGGAGGTGGCCGACACCCCCGAGCGCCAGGCCCGGGGCCTCATGTTCCGCGAGGCCCTGGCGGAGGACGAGGGCATGGTCTTCCTCTTCCCCGCCCCCACCGCGGGAGGCTTCTGGATGAAAAACACCCTGATCCCCCTCTCCATCGCCTTTTTCGACCGGGAGGGGATGATCCTGCGCATCCTGGACATGGAGCCCTGCCGGGCCGACCCCTGCCCCGTCTACCACCCGGGGGTGATCTACCAGGGTGCCCTGGAGGTGAACCAGGGCTGGTTTGCCCGGCACGGCCTCACCCCCGGGGCCCGGGTGGGGGGGGAGGCCCTCGGGTTTTGGCCTAGGTAGTGGAGCGGAACCCCCTCTTCCCCCTGGTGGGCTTCGCCCTCCTCATCGTCCTCTCCCTGCTGTCCTTCACGGGCTACCTCCTGGCGGCCCGGAGGCTGCAGACCCCCCCGCCCCCCCAGACGGTGACGGTGCTCACCCAGGAGGGGCCTCACACCCTCAAGGCCCGGGTTATCCGCTCCCCGGAGGGACAGGCCCGGGGCCTCGGGGTGCGGCGGGAGGAGCTGGAAGCCCTCCTCTACCTCTTTCCCCAGGCCACGGACCGGTCCTTCACCGCCGAAGGCTACCGTTTCCCGGTGGTGGTGGCCTTCCTGGACGCCCAGGGCCAGGTCCTGCGGGTGGCGCGGCTGGAGCCCGGGGAGCGCCTGAGCCCCGGTACCGCCTACCGGGGCCTTCTGGAGGTGCGGGAGGGCCTTTTGGAGCTCCGCCCCGGGGACCGGGTGGTTCCCTGAAGCCCCTGCCCCCAAGGAGGGGGGCTACTCCTCCGAGCCCTGGCCCGCGGAACCCGCCCCCTTGCCCCCGCCTTCCTTCTTGGCGTAGTCCTTCACATGCCACCCGGAGCCCTTGAACAGGATGGCCGGGGGGGTGATCACCCGTTTGAGGGGCTCCCCAGTCTCAGGGTGCGCCCGCAAGGGCTCATCCCAGAAGCCTTGCTCGAACTCGTAGTAGTTGCCCGTCTCCAGGCCCTTGTACACGTATACCGGCATACCCTACCCTCCCACGGGGATTTTGACACTTTCCACCCTTGAGTGTCAAGAGAGGGGAATGGTACCCTCCCCCCGTGGACAAGCCTGCCCTGCGCCAGCGGTGCCTGCGCCTTTGGCGGCGCCTGGACCGGGAGGCCCTCTCCCGGCAGGTGGTGGAGACCCTCCTGCCCTGGCTCGTGGCCCGTCTCCCTCGGCACATCCTCCTCTACCATCCCCTGCCCCACGAGCTGGACCTCCTGGCCTTGCCCCAGCGCTACCCCGCCCGCTACTACCTGCCCAAGGTGGCCGGGGAGGGGCTTACCGTGCACCCCCTGGGCCCCCTGGCCCCCGGGCCCTTCGGCCTCCTGGAGCCCCTCACGGAGGCGGTGGACCCCGGGGTCTTGGACCTGGTGGTGGTGCCGGGGCTGGCCTTTGACCGCCGGGGCTTCCGCCTGGGCCATGGCCTAGGGTACTACGACCGCTTCCTGGCCGCGGTGGGGGCGGAAAGCGTGGGGGTGGTGCCGGAGGCCCTGCTCCTCCCCGAGCTTCCCCAGGACCCCTGGGATGTTCCCGTGGGCTACCTGGCTACGGAGAGAGGGGTGTGGCCCGTCCCCCGAGCCTGCCCGGGGCCGGGCTAAGCGCCTGGGAAGGGGCTCCCTGGGAGGGAGAGGAGGGGACCTACCGTGGCCCCCTGGCGGCGCGGGCCGTCTTCTGGGGTCCCCGCCGCGGCTTCGGCGGCCGCGGGGCGTTCAGAGCACCGGCAGCTCGGCCACGGTGTGCACCTCGAGGGCGGGGCTTCCCTGCCGGAAAGCGGCGAGCCGCCCCACCACCCGTCCTCCCGCCCGCCCCACCATCCGCTCCATGGCCCGCATGGTCTCCCCGCTGGAGACCACGTCGGAGACCAGGGTCACCCGCTGGTTCAGAAGCTTCTCGGCAAAGCGCCGGTCCAGCCAGAGCACCTCCCCTACCCCCAGGGTCAGGGTCTGCACCTCCTGGATGATGGGGTCCTCCATGTAGGGGCGGCGCCGCCTGCGGGCCACCACGTAGGGCAAGCCCATCTCCTCGGCCAGGACGTGGGTGAGGGGGATGGGGCTGGTTTCCGTGGTGAAGAAGACCTCGGTGCCCTCGGGCACCAGGGGCCTCAAGGCCCGGGCCGCCGCCCGCACCAGCTCGGGGTCTCCCAGGAACTCTACCAGGGGGATGCGCCGCCCCGGCAGGGGTTCGATAAGGGGCACGTGGCGGGTGACGCCGCCGATGGTGATGGGATAGGTCTCCATACCGCCTCCTACTCCGGCTTGAAAAGGGGCAGGTGGCCTAGGGCGATCACGTCCTGGCGGGGCGTGCCCTCGGTGAAGACCGCCAGGACGGCCACCACCTCCCCGCCCACGCTCTCGATGAGCTCCCGGAGGCCCGAAAGGGTGGAGCCCGTGGACACCACGTCGTCCACGATGGCCACCTTGCGCCCCCGGATCAGGGGCAGGTCGGCCCCGTCCAGGACCAGGAGCTGGGGCTTTCCCGTGGTGATGGAGAGGACCTGGCGGGTGATGGGGTTGATCATGTAGGGCTTCTCCGTCTTGCGGGCCACCACGTAGGGCTTCCCCGTGATCCGGGACAGGGCGTGGGCCAGGGGCACGGCCTTGACCTCGGGTGTGACCAGGGTCTCGGCCTCCTCGGGCAGGTGCTTGGCCAGCTCCTCGGCAGCGGCCTCGGTAAGCTCGGTGTCCCCCAGGAGGTTCAAAAGGGCCACGGCCACGTCCGGCCCCACCCGAACGATGGGCAGGTCCCGCCGCACCCCGGCGATCTCCACCGGATAGGTCCTCACGCCGCCCAGTCTATACTCAAGGTATGCTGAGCGCCAAGATCGAGACCCTGGGCGTGGACCCCCAGAACGGGAGCGTGGTGGTTCTGCTCCGGGCGGAAAACGACAAGCTCCTCCCCATCGTGATCGGCCCCCTCGAGGCCCATCATATTGTGGTGGCCCTCCAGGGGGAGAAACCCCCTCGTCCCCTCACCCCCGACCTCCTGCTGTCTGTTATGGATATGCTCCATGGAAAGCTCCAACGGGTGGAGATTACCGACCTCAAGGATGGTACCTTCTACGCCCGCCTCATCGTGGAGCACCGGGGGATCGATCTGGAGGTGGATGCCCGCCCTTCCGACGCCATGGCCCTGGCCCTGCGGGTGGGGGCCCCCATCCTGGTGGCCGAGGAGGTGCTGGAGAGGGCTGGGGTGGAGGAGGCCAGCCTCAGGCCCCACGGGGCCGCGGAGGCTTAGGGGCTTCCCATGACGTGCACGTGCACGTGGAAGACCTCCTGCCCTCCCTTCGCCCCCACGTGCACCTGGAGCTTGTAGCCCTCCAGCCCCAGGGCCTTGGCCACCCGGCCCGCGGTGCGGAAGAGGGCCCCAAGCCTCCGCTCCCCCTCTTCGGAGTCGGGGTAGTCGGAAAGCTTGGCCACGTGCTCCTTGGGCACCACCAGGACGTGCACGGGCGCCCGGGGCCTGATGTCGTGGAAGGCCACGAAGCCCTCGTCCTCGTACACCTTCCTCGAGGGCAGCTCCCCCCGGATGATCCGGCAGAAGACGCAGTCCATGGGAAGAGCTTACCGCAAAAGGTTGCACAACCGCTCCGCTTCCCTTAAGAGCTTGTCAAAAGACCGGGAGCGCTTCCGCACCTCTTTTAGGTGATTAGTCAGCTTGCTAGTGAAGCGTGGTTGGTCTATAGTGGGCGAATACCTGGTTCTATTACGAATTTCTTCTTTACACCCTCTCGGAAGCTTAGTTTCAGGAATAGGGTTACCTAAATCCAGTAAGTCAGCTGCTACCAGGAACCACGCCTCATATTCAGGCTGTGCCAAGCAAAAACCCACCCCCCTTTCGGATATTCAATG